>CAKMNE010000026.1 GCA_927798505.1 uncultured Bacteroidales bacterium | reverse complement strand
GACCCGTTCACCAATGTGGTAGGCTACGGCTTCAGTTCCATACGCTACAAGAACCGCGGCTACAATTCCGAGACACAGCAGGTTTATCTTGCAGGCGTGCCGATGAATGATGCCCTTACCGGTTATTCTCCATATTCCCTTTGGAGTGGACTCAATGAGGCAATGCGCAGCAAGGATACTTCCAACGGACTTAACGGTATGGATGTAGCTCCGGGCAGTTTCAACGGAGTAACCAATATCCACGCCGTTCCTTCCAGCGTGCGTCCGGGCTGGAGATTCTCCATCCTCAGCAACTCGGCAATGTACAGGCTCCGTCTCATGGCCAACTATGCCAGTGGTGTACTTGACAACGGCTGGTCCTATGCTGTCAATGTCAGCAGCCGTCTCGGAGGAAACGATTGGGTTAAGGGTGTTTACTACAAGACCCTTTCGGTCTATGCCGGAGCGGAGAAGAACTTCGATGACTACGAGAAGCTGGCCTTCGCTGTGTTTGCAGCTCCTACCGAGCGCGGAAGTCAGAATGCCAGCACCCAGGAGGTCTATGACCTTATGGGGGACAATATGTACAACAGCAACTGGGGTTACCAGAACGGCAAGGTGCGCAACTCCCGCGTAAAGAGGAGCTTCGAGCCAGTGTTCCTGGCAAAGTATGACCTGACCCCGTCCGAGGACTTCGCACTCAGCGCAAGCCTCATTTTCCGTACCGGACGGAACGGTAGCACCGCCCTTGACTGGTATGATGCGGCAGACCCTCGTCCGGACTACTACCGCAGCCTGCCTTCCTATGCCTATATGGAGGATAGCGACTACAACCGCCAGAATGAAGAAAAGGCAGCTTGGGCA
The DNA here is from genome assembly GCA_927798505.1 of uncultured Bacteroidales bacterium. GTDB lineage: Bacteria > Bacteroidota > Bacteroidia > Bacteroidales > UBA932 > Cryptobacteroides. Next base: position 12,419 of record CAKMNE010000026.1, on the reverse strand, counting down.
ACCTTCTGCTGGACTGAAAGAGGTGAGGAATTCAACAAGTATCAGCACCTCGATTGGGATCGCCTCTACAATGTAAACTACATGGCAGGCGGCCGTTCCAAGTATGCCGTTGAGGAGCGTCATATCGACCAGAACGACCTCAACCTAGCAGTCAATGCAAAATGGAATATGGACAACCATATCACTCTCCGTGGAGGCTTCAACGGCAAGATTAACCGCACAGAGTACTACAAGGTTATAGATGATCTTCTCGGAGGTGAATATTTCCTCAATGTCGATTCTTTTGCCGAGCGCGATTTCGCTGCCAATCAGGGCAAGCTCCAGAACGACTTGGACTATTATCTTGCTCACGGGGAAGCCGAAAAGATTACCAAGGGAGGCAAGTATGGTTATGATTATCTGGCACAGGTGCGCAAAGCTAATGTGTGGACCAGTGGTACTGCCAAGTTCGATGCTCTTACCGTTAGCGCAGCCCTTTCTGCCGGTATAGAGTCCTTCTGGAGAGAGGGTCTCGTGCGCAAGGGTCTATTTGCAGGCCTTGACGAGAACGGCAAAGAGATTGTTGATCCGACTAGCGGAAAAGTGCTCACGAGCTATGACTCAAATGGAAATGTGATTACCTCAAAGGGTAAGTCAGCAGTTTCTACTTTCGGAACAGGTTCGGCCAAGGTGATGGCAAGCTACGATATCCCTGGTGGACACCGCTTCAGTGCAAGCGCGGGTTATTTCCTCGATGCTCCTAAGTTCAGCCAGTCATTCATCTCCGCAAGGACACGCAACTCCCTGCTTGAGGGACTTACCAATGTCAAGACCCTCTCTTCGGAGGCCAGCTACCAGTACTTCAACAATGGAGTGAATGTCAAAGTGACAGGATACTACACCGTTATCAACGACATGTCCAAGGTGATGAGTTTTTACGATGATTCCCAGAATTCCTTCACCAATTTTGCGATGACTGGAATCAACCAGCGTCACGCAGGTATCGAAATAGGTGCCAAAATTCCTACTCCAATCAGTGGACTCAGCGTATCCGCAGTAGCTACTTTTGGAGAGCATATCTATGTAGGAACTCCTCACATGGTTCAGACCGTGGACAACAGTTCTCAGATAGTCCGTGAGGGGGATGTACCTTACTGGTCAAGCCAACCTGTATTTGAAATTGCAGGTTATGCAGCGGATGGTACTCCAATCTATAATCAGGATGCAGAAGGTAATTTCGTAGAAATTGGAAGAACCAAGCACTATGTTCCTTCGTCTCCTCAGCTTGCAGCCGAACTTGCTCTCAACTACAACGTCAACTATTGGTTCTTTGAATTTAATGCCCAGTATTTCGACAGATCATATCTCGATATGAACCCTCTCTACCGCACCGATTTTGCTTGTGCAGGCGGTGACGGAATCTTGACTCCGGACGAAATCACCTATATGGCAAGTCAGGAAAAGTTTGCTCCTGCATTCCTTCTGAACTGCAGCATAGGAAAGAGCTGGTACATCAAGAGGCAATACCAGATAGGTTTCTCCTTCGAGGCTAAGAACCTTCTCAACAACACCGGTGTGAGGACCGGCGGTTATGAGGCTACCCGCCTTATCTCAAGCTACGGCAAGGACCGTTACTACCGCTTCGACTCCAAGTATTTCTATATGCCGGGAGCAAACTATATGCTCAACATTTATTTCAGATTCTAGGTATGAAAAAGATTTTAATACTTTCGCTTTCTGCAATTATCGCTTTTGCTTCCTGCGAGGAGTTCCAACCTGTCTTTACAGGCGAGTACGACAAGCCGCAGCCTCAAGAGCCGGTGGTGATGACTCCGAACATCACCATTGCGGACATTACTTCGTACTACACCAAGGGTAAGCCATATACCTTTGTCGAGAACCTGATTATCGGTGGCCAGATAAGCACTACCGACCAGCCCGGAAACTTCTACAAGAGTTTCTATATCCAGGACGCAACCGGCGGAATGGAAATCAAGATAGGACGCAATGCGCTCTACAACGATTTTCGTCCCGGCCAGACCATCTATGTTGACTGCAAAGACCTTACCATAGGTCAATACGGCCAGAAGGACGGTTATGGCAACGGTATGATTCAAATCGGATTTGCCGACCCTACAGGAGAGTATGAGACATCCTATATGGAAGTTCCGGTTCTTATCGATGCTCATGTTTTCAAAGGGCAGCGCTCCGAAGGCGACCTGCTTCCCGAGCCGGTGGTGCTCAGCCAGTCCCAGCTTCCGGGATCATCCGATACTCAGAAGACCAACAAGAATATTGGCCGTCTTGTGACTATCAAGGACCTGTCTTACACTTGGGTTGACGGCTATGGCGAGACTCAGACCGCTTTCACTCTGCTGTATCTGAATTCCCAGAAGAACAAGAAGGAGTCTTCCAACCGTATCTTCATTTCCGGAGACGACACCCATATTACCACCTGGGCTATGTCCAAGAGCCTTATGTCCGAGACCCTGGAATCCGGTGTATGGGATAATGTCAAACTCGGCAACGCCAATGACCAGAATTACGGCAAGGTCGGGGATCTTCAGTACAAGGGTGAGGATGGCAGTTATCCCGGAATAGAAAGGGCAGCTGCTTCCGTGAGCCACTACTTCAAGACCGCTGCCGGAACCTGCGTCCAGATTCGTACAAGCGGATTTTCCAAGTTCGGTGACACTGAAATTCCTGCTGACGTACTCAACGGTAGCAAGCATATCAATGTTACCGGCATTCTTTGCCTTTATCAGGGAAAAATCCAGATGGTTGTAAACAATATTGATGACATCACCTACGCAGACGGAACACCACTCAATTAGTATGAAAAAGACATTTGCATTGATTGTTATGGCGCTTACACTTGCCTCCTGCCAGTCCAACCCTTTCCTGCAGGAATGGGACACCCCTTACGGGATTCCGCCGTTTGACAAAATCAAGACTGAGCACTACATTCCGGCAATACAGAAGGGAATAGAGCAGCAGAACAAGGAAATCGCGGCAATTGTGGGCAACCCTCAGACCCCGACTTTCGAGAACACGATAGCTCCGCTCGAGCTCTCCGGTGAAATCCTCAGCAAGGTTCAGGGCGTGCTCTTCAATGTAGCGGAAACCGACCAGACTCCCGAGCTCGATGCAGTAATGGAGCAGGCCATTCCAATGCTCAGCGCCCACAGCACGGACATCAGCTTCAACAAAGACCTTTACGAAAGGGTAGCTGAAGTCTATCACGCTGACCAGAGCGCCCTCACTCGTGAGCAGCAGATGGTGCTCAAAAACTGGTTCGAAGGCTTCGAGCGCGAAGGTGTCGGCCTGAGCCAGGAGCTTCAGGACGAGCTTCGCACCATCAACACCAGAATAGCCGAACTCAATCAGAAAATCGGCAACAACATTCTCGCCGAATCCAACGCCTTCAAGGAAAGGTTCGGATTCAGCATCAGCTACTATCCATCCAGGATGACCACCACCGAAGACCGTGAGCTCCGTCGTCAGTACAACGAAGCCTACCGTCTCCGCGGTCACAACGGCAACGAATACGACAACCGCGAGCTCATCAAGGAACTCCTCACCCTCAGGACCCGCAAAGCCAACATCCTCGGCTACGAGAGCTCCGCAGCCTTCACCCTTTCCGACAAAATGGCCGCAACTCCGCAGACAGTGGACCATTTCCTTCAGGGAATAATGGACGCCGCAGTCGCAAAGGCAAAGCTGGAACTCAAGGACCTGCAGGCCTTCATGGACAAGGACATCAAGGCCGGCAAGCTCCCTAAAGGCTCGAAAATCGAGCAATGGGACTGGTGGTACTACGCAGAGAAGGTGCGTCGCGCCAAGTACGACCTCGACGAAGAGCAGGTCAGCAAATACTTCAAGGCTGAGAACGTGCTCAAAGGCGTATTCACCGCAGCCAAGATGCTCTACGGCGTGAATGTCGAGAAGCTGGAAGACGTGCCTTCCTACAACCCTGACTGCGTAACCACATGGAAGCTCACCTACGACGACGGCTCCCTTGTGGGAATACTCACCACCGACCTCTTCCCTCGCAGCAGCAAGAGAGGCGGCGCGTGGATGAACAATGTCCGCAACCAGTACGTCGATGCACAGGGCAGGGAAGTGCGTCCTATCATCGTGAATGTGGGCAATCTCAATGAATATATGAGCATAGATGACGTGTCCACCACCTTCCACGAGTTCGGACACGCCCTGCACGGTCTGCTCTCCAAGTGCCACTACCCTTCAGTAAGCGGCACCTCTGTGAAGCGCGACTTTGTGGAGATGTTCTCCCAGTTCAACGAAAACTGGGCCTTCCAGCCTGAGCTGCTTGCCCTCTACGCAGTCAATGACGAGGGCGAGGTGATTCCTCAGGAGCTGGTGGACAAGATACTCGCAGCCTCCAAGTTCAACCAGGGCTTCGCCACCACCGAGCTCTGCGCGGCCTCCATGCTCGACATGCGCTGGCACGAGCTCACTTCTGTAGAAGGCGTGGACGTGGATGAATTCGAGGCTCAGGTAGCACGCGAAATCGGTCTCATCCCTCAGATCACCTTCCGCTACCAGAGCACCTACTTCAACCATATCTTCGGTGGAAGTGGCTATGACTCAGGCTACTACGGCTACCTTTGGGCCGAGGTTCTGGACAAGGACGCCTTCTCCATCTTCGAGGCTTCCCCTAACGGAGTATGGGACAAGGAGCTCGCCCTCAAGTTCAAGCAGACCTTCCTCGAGAGGGGAGGCAGCGAGGAGCCGAGCGTTCTCTACCGCGAATTCGCAGGCCGTGAGCCGGATTCAAAGGCTATGCTTGAAAATCGTGGACTTCTTTAATGCAGAAAGAATATGAACAGAAAAGTACTTCTAATGATTCTTGACGGTTGGGGCGAAGGTCGCCACGACCACAGCAATGCGATTTACACTCAGGGTCAGCCCTTCATCGACTCCCTGAGGGCAAAATATCCTTATTCCCACCTCCACGCCTGCGGAGAGTATGTCGGTCTTCCTGACGGACAGATGGGAAATTCCGAAGTAGGACACATGAACCTCGGTGCAGGCCGCGTCGTTTACCAGGACCTGGTGAAGATCAACATCGCCTGCCGCGAGCACAAGCTCCTGCAGAACAAGGAGATAGCTGCCGCCTATGACTATGTCAAGCGCAGTGGCAAAAAGCTTCATTTCCTCGGCCTTTGCAGCCACGGCGGAGTGCACTCTTCCCTCAATCACCTCTACGAGTTCCTCTCCGAGGCGAAGAACCAGGGACTTGAGAATGTCTTTGTCCACTGCTTCATGGACGGCCGCGACACCGATCCCCACAGCGGCCTCGGATTCGTTGCCGAGCTCGAGGAGCGGATGGCCTCCACCACAGGCAAGGTTGCAAGCGTGTGCGGACGTTTCTACGCCATGGACCGCGACAAGCGCTGGGACCGCGTAAAGGCTGCCTATGACCTGCTTGTAGAAGGCAAGGGCGCCGAGTTCGAGTCAGCTCAGGAGGCCATCAAGGCTTCCTATGCGGCAGATGTGACCGACGAGTTCATCAAGCCGGTGGTGATTACCGAAGGCGGCAAGCCTGTAGCAACTATCGAGGAGGGCGATGCGGTGATATTCTTCAACTTCCGCAACGACCGCGCCCGCGAGCTCACTGCAGTCCTGACCCAGACCGATATGCCTGAGCAGGGAATGCACACTCTGCCTCTGTACTACTGCTGCCTCACTCCCTATGACGCGACCTTCAAGGGTCTGCACATCCTCTTCGACAAGGAAGTGGTGCGCGACACTCTCGGCGAGACCCTCGCAAAGTACGGCAAGCATCAGCTTCGCATTGCGGAGACTGAGAAATATGCCCACGTAACCTTCTTCTTCAACGGCGGTCGCGAGGCTCCGTTCGAGAACGAGGACCGCATTCTCGTGAATTCCCCTAAGGTGGCCACCTACGACCTCCAGCCGGAGATGAGCGCTCCAGAAGTTGCCGAAAAGTTGATCGAGGCCATCAAGACCGAAAAGGAAGATGCCATCATTCTCAATTTCGCAAATGGGGATATGGTGGGACACACAGGAGTCTATGACGCAATATGCAAGGCAGTAAAGACTATTGACGGCCTCGTCGAGAAGGTTGTAAACGCTGCAATCGAGCACGACTATGTAGTACTTCTTACCGCTGACCACGGCAATGCCGACTACGCTGTCAATGAGGATGGTACCCCTAACACCGCACACTCCCTGAACCTGGTACAGTTCATCGTCATCAACGCCGGAGACGAGGTGAAGACGGTCAAGGACGGAGCTCTCTGCAATGTGGCTCCTACCATACTCAAGCTTATGGGTATCCCTCAGCCTAAGGCCATGACGGCAGAGCCTCTCATCTAGAATGTACAAGTTTCAACCTATAATCAAGACCCTTGTCTGGGGCACCGAGAGCTGGGTGCTCTCCGGTGTTCCGGGCAATGAGTCCGTAGTAGCCGAAGGTCCCGCAGCCGGAAAGAAAATCACCGAGCTCTTCCCGGGCCAGTTTCCTCTGCTGATCAAATTCATTGACGCCCACGACGACCTTTCCATTCAGGTTCATCCGGACGATGAACTTGCGGCCAAGCGTCACAACTGCAAGGGAAAGACCGAGATGTGGTACATCATCGGAGCTCGCGAGGGAGCCCATCTTCTGAGCGGGTTTAAGGAGAAGATAGATGCCGACAAGTACGTGGAGCTAGTGGAAAAGGGCGAAATAGTGTCCGTCCTTTCCGACTACAAGGTGGCTCCGGGAGATGTCTTTTTCCTTCCTGCCGGAAGGGTGCATGCCATTGGCGGAGGTTGCTATCTTGCTGAGATTCAGCAGACTTCCGACATCACCTACCGCATTTTCGATTACAATCGTCCCGGCTTGGACGGAAAGCCCCGCCAGCTTCACACCCAGGAAGCCAAGGATGCTATCGACTACACTGTCTATCCGGACTACAGGACCCGCTATGTGGCTGCTCCCGACAGCTCCGTGGAACTGGTCGATTGTCCTTACTTCAAGACTGAGCTGCTTGAGCTCACAAAGCCTTTCGCCCGTGATCTTTCGGATTGCGGTCAGTTCCTGATTGCAATCGCACTGGAAGCTCAGACTCGGCTTGTCCGCCGTTCAGCCTGTCCGGCCTGCGCCGACGAGGTCCTCACCCTCAATGCAGGAGAGTGTGCCCTCATCCCGGCCTCCGACCGCAGTGTCTGCTTCGAGCCCGCTGATTCCGGTTCGAAACTTCTTACCACCTTCGTTCCAAGGTAGAAATATGAAAGAGGGCAGCCATCCGGCTGCCCTCTTTGGGGTGAGATATGGGGCTCGAACCCATGACACCCAGAACCACAATCTGGTGCTCTACCAACTGAACTAATCTCACCGTGTCAGGAATACAAAGGTACACATTTTTTTATTCCTTGCAAATATTTGGATGACAAACTTTATCTTCTGCGAAAGAATAATACTTGTCATCGCTGATAATTATGTGGTCCAGCAGCTCCATATCGCAGGCATAACAGGCTTTTGACAGCGAATCTGTCTTTTCAATGTCCGCCTTTGACGGCATCGGGTTGCCTCCCGGGTGGTTGTGAGCAAGTATGAGCGCCCGGGCACCATCCCCGAAAGCCTTCTTGAGAGCATCCTTCGGTTCAAACAACACACTGTCCTCCGTGCCTCGTCCCAGCAGATGAACTCCGTTGACGCGGTGCGAAGCGGAAAGGCACATCACATAGCACTCTTCGTGGTCGAGGCCTTTGAGACGGGGAAGCAAATGCCGGTAAACCATCTCGGAGTTGGTAATGGGCATATTTCTGTCAGTGGATTCCGCCATGAAGCGCCTTCCAAGTTCAAAGGCCGCCATAACTACTGCAGCCTTGCTCTTTCCTATCCCGGGCACAGCGCACAATTCTCCCAGGGTCAGACGCGAAAGTTCCACCAGCCTTCCGTCGCAGGCTGCAATCAAATCCCTGGAGAGTTCCAGCACGTTTTTGTCGGTGGTACCGCTGCGCAGCAGCACAGCCAGAAGTTCACTGTTGGAAAGAGCCGCCGGCCCTCCGCTCAGAAGCCTCTCCCGAGGCCATTCGCAAATAGATAATTCCTGGAGTTTCATAGTATAATAGCATTTACGGCAAAGGTCGTAAAGATTATCCGTTTATAAAGGTTTTAAACGTTTATTTTATTTGCTAACTTTGCAAACCCCATACAGAAATCTATTATGCAGTTGACTCCACTTTCCGTAGAGGCGTTCAGGCTTGCCCTTAAGAGCAAGGGCCTCAAAGCCACGACCCAACGAGTAGCGGTCCATCAGGCGATGATGGCTCTAGGTCACGCCTGTGCCGATCAGGTGTCGGAGTGGATAGAAGACAAAACCAATGCTTCAGTGTCAACAGCATCGGTTTACAACATTCTCAGCCAGATGGCTCTGCTTGGGATTTATTCCCATCGCTACAGCCCTGACAGCAAGATGTATTTTGATGTCAATACCGGCAACCACGTCCATCTCTATGATGCTGAATCCGGAACTTTTACCGATTTGGATGACCCCGAACTTGTGGCAATGGTAGAGAATCACATCATTCACAAACGCTACAGGGGCTATAAAACCGAAGGCGTGGAAATCAAGATTATCGCTCGTCCAACCCAGCGCAAAAAGTAGCCGTCAAAGCGATTTGCGGAGTCGGGCGAGAGGAATACCCAGCTGGTCACGGTACTTGGCTATAGTGCGGCGGGCAACATTGTAACCTTTCTGGGCAAGCACGGCCACCAGCTGCTCATCGGTGTATGGCTTCTGCTTGTTTTCCGAATCCACTATTTCCTGAAGCACCTTCTTCAACTCCCTTGTCGAAACCTCCTCCCCGGCCTTGTTGACAAGACCTTCGGAAAAGAAGTATTTCAGCTGGTAAATGCCGAATGGGGTCTCTATGTATTTGCTGTTTACCACGCGGGAAATGGTGGAAATGTCGAATCCCGTAATTTTGGCAATATCCTCCAGAATCATAGGCCTCAAATCACAGTCGTCCCCGCTGTGGAAAAACGCCTGCTGGAAATCGATGATGGCCTGCATGGTCTTGGAAAGGGTGTTCTGCCTCTGCTTGAGAGCCTCGATGAACCACTTTGCGCTGTCAATCTTTCCCTTCACAAAAGTGCTCGCCTCCTTCCTTTCCCTATCGCTTCCTCCATTTGCCTTTTCCAGCATCTGGGCATACTTGCGGTTGATTCTGAGCTCCGGGACATTGAAGCGAGGCATCTCGAAAGTCACTGCTCCATCCTGAAGCTTCAGCACGAAATCCGGCACTATCTGCTCCGCGACATCGTTGTATGAATCGCTGATTTGTCCTCCCGGGGCGGGATTCAGCCTGGAGATTCTCTTCATCGCAGCTTTCAATTCCTCCTCGCTAATGCCCTGGTGGGACATTATTCTCTTGAAATGCTTGCTGGTGAACTCCTCGAAATCCTCTTCCAGTATGGCCGTGGCAAGTTTGGTCTCCGGAGTCTGGCGTGCGGCCTTCAGCTGAAGCAGAAGACACTCCCTGAGGTCCCGTGCGCCCACTCCTGCAGGCTCGAAACCCTGAATCACCTTGAGTATCCTCTCCACCTCTTCTCTGTCGCTTTCGATGTTTGCCCTGAACGCGAGGTCGTCCACAAGGGACTCCAGGTCCCTTCGCAGATAACCGTCATCATCCAGAGAGCCTATGATAAAGCTTGCCACTTCCTTCTCGTGATCGTTAAGATTACGGAAACTGAGCTGCTCCAGCAGGCTTTGGGCGAAACTTTCCTTCACTGAGAAGGTGTTGTACTCCGGTCTTGCGTCCTTGCCCCAATTGTTGACTCTGGTCTTGTAGTCCGGGATATAATCATCCTGAAGCTGGTCCAGGGACACTTCCTGAGACTGTTCTGTGGAGTTCGGATCCGGTGTGTCATCCAGAACCGGATTCTCCTCCAGTTCCTGACGGACACGCTGCTCCAGGTCTTGGACCGGAAGCTCGATGAGCTTGATAGTCTGGATCTGCAATGGAGACAACTTCTGTGTCTGAACCTGTGTCAGTCCCAATCCCTGTTTACCCATACTCTTACTCTTCTGAACTCTGTTCAACAATTGCAGGACTCGGCAGCTGCTTGAGCACGCGCACTGTGTCCACCGTGTAGCGCACCTTGTCGGAAACCACCGGGAACCGCATCTTTTCCTTAACTATGAAAGCGGTAGGGAAATCCCTGATTATGCTCTGCAGGGCGATTTGAGCATCAACCTTGGACCTGAAATCCCCCACAGTCACCTTGAAATTCGGATTGTTGAACTTAAGATAAGTGTTGTAGCCGGGATAGAGGGCCTGGAAGCGATTCATCACCTCCCGGGACTCCTCCCTCGACTTCTGTTTGTTGTCGAAATAGATTCGGATGCGGTATCCGTCCACTTCTCCCTCAGGGCCCTTGTTCGCGGCAGTTCTCTCGGCAACAGCCTTGCGCACTGCAAAGCTCTCATTCACCTGCACGTCTTCGAGGGCTTCATATATGCTCATTCCCTCATACTGCTCGTTGCAGCGCGGCATCTGACGGTAAACTATGGAGTCCACGTACATATACCCCTCCGGGGCCACTTCAATGGCAATGGAATCGCTCTGGGCCGGCTCGGCGCTTTGTGCAAAGGCGCAACAGCCCAGTGCCATAGCGCTCAATATGGTAAGCAGTTTTTTCATTTCGTCAATTCTGATAATTTGAAATCCAGGATTTCCTTGCGTCGCCTGATGCCGAGGAAATCCTTGACAGTAGCGGAGACATCCGCGCTCAGGTTACTCAAATCCTGTGCCTGAATCACTCTCATCAGCTGGAAAACGCCCACTCCATCTGCAAGAAAGACCTGAACCCGTGCCTGAACGGTGCTTTCGCTGCGCTTCGGGATGACGAGCGTGTCGGTTACAAAGTGCACCAGCTTCTGCTGGCCAGACTTCACGCTTCCCTGAATCTCAGTGATTTCCAGCTCCCGTGAAGGATTGTAAAGCTTCAGCTCCACCTCAATGTAGGACGGATTGGCAAAGAGATTCACCTCCTTCAGCGACGCATCCCGCACTTCCAGCTTGCGGTAAGGATTGCACGAACAGCAGCATAGCGCAGCCGTCAGCACAGTCACTATTATGTCTATAAACTTTTTCACATCCCAAAGATACATAATTTTCGTATCTTTGGGGCGATTTATGAAAAAGGTATATATAGAGACATACGGCTGCCAGATGAATGTGGCCGACACGGAAGTCATCTTTTCAATACTTTCGAAGCATGGCTGGCAGAGATGCGAAAACATCGAAGAGGCGGACGCGGTAATGGCCAACACCTGCTCCATACGCGACAACGCCGAGCAGCGCATACTGGGCCGCATTGACCAGTTTGTCCTCCAGAGGCAGAATCGCCCGGTCATCATAGGCATACTCGGATGCATGGCCGAGCGCATGAAGGAAAAGCTCCTGGACAGCGGGAAAGTGGATATTGTCGCCGGGCCCGATTCATACCGCCGCCTGCCCGAATTGCTCGAAGCTGCAGCCGACGGACATCCTCAAATCGACGTAATGCTCAGCCGCGAGGAGACCTACGCCGACATAGCGCCGGTGCGCATAGACAGAAACGGGGTATCCGCCTTCATCTCGATTATGCGCGGATGCAACAATGTCTGCTCCTACTGCGTCGTACCATATACCCGCGGAGCCGAGCGAAGCCGCGACCCGCACACGATAGTGCGCGAGGCCTGCGACTGCTTCGCGAAAGGCTACCGCGAGGTGACCCTTCTCGGGCAGAACGTGGATTCATATAACTATGAAGGTACGTCCTTTGCCGAGCTGCTCGCACTCGTGGCCGAGGTGAACCCGCTGCTGCGCGTGCGTTTCTCCACTTCCAACCCGCAGGACATCAGCGATGAGGTTATCGAGACTATGGCGCGCTACCCGAACATCTGCCACCACATCCATCTCCCGGTCCAGTCCGGCTCCGACCGCATACTTGAGAAAATGAGGCGCCGTTACACCCGCCAGTGGTATCTCGACCGCGTGGCGAAGATCCGCGAACTCATCCCGGACTGCGCCATAAGCACGGACGTGATTGCCGGCTTCTGCTCGGAAACCCTTGAGGACCACGCAGATACGCTGAGCCTCTTCAGGCAGGTGGGCTTCGATGCCGCCTACATGTTCTACTACTCCGAGCGGCCCGGAACGCTTGCAGCGCGCAAGTATCCGGACGATGTCTCCATAGAGGAAAAGACACGCCGCCTGAACGAGATCATCTCGCTTCAGAACAGCCTCAGCCTCGAAAGCAACCGCCGCGATGTCGGCAAGGTATTTGAAGTGCTGGTCGAGGGCCCGTCCAAAAAGACTCCGGAAGACCTCTGCGGCCGCACCGGCACAAACAAAATGTGCGTCTGGAAAGACAGCGTCCACAAGAGCGGCGATTATGTGAAGGTCAAGGTGGTGGA
>CAKMNE010000025.1 GCA_927798505.1 uncultured Bacteroidales bacterium | reverse complement strand
CCACCGGAATGGTGAAGCGGAAGGCGAGGCCGTGGGGTTGGAGATGGTGGGCGGAGATAGTGCCCTTATGGAAAGTGACGGCGTTCTTCACGATGGACAGCCCCAGGCCGGAACCCTCGGAGCGGTGGGAATCCTCCTCCGGAATGCGGTAGAAACGCTCGAAAATCTTCCCGAGATGCTCATCACTGACACCTTTGCCGGTATCATAATAGAAAAAGTGTGCAACACCCTCGTAAACGGAACACTCCAGATGGATTGTAACCCCATTCCCTGCGTATCGTAGCGAATTCTCCACCAGGTTGCGCAAAAGCGCATAGAGCAACGAAGGATTGCCCAAAATGCTCACATCCTCCGGAATCGTATTCTCCACCGTAATCCCCTGCTCTGCAATCACTCCGGCAAACTCCTCAAACACATCACAGGCCAGACGGCGCATCCCGAGATGCTCTTTCTTCAGACTCTGAGCTGACTCCTCCATCTTGGTAATCAGTGAAATATCCCTTATCAAATCAGACAGCCTGAGTGTCTGTTGGTAAGCGCGGCCGACAAAAGTCCGCTTCTTCTCCTCATCCATCCCCGGGTTCTCGACCAAAGTCTCGAGATAGCCCCTGATGCTTGTCACCGGAGTCCTCAACTCGTGGGCCAGATTGCCCGTAATGCGATTCTTCTGAGTCTTCAGAAGTTTGTCCGCATCCTCCCTGGCCTGTGCATCAGCCCGCAGGGACAGACGGCGGGTAAGCAGCACCGCAAGAAGGAAAAGCAGGGATGTGGTAATCAGCAAAGTCCAGTCCGGATGCATAAAGCGCCTGTGCTCCAGCTTGAAAGGCATAGCGGTACGAACTATAATATCGCCATAACGCCGGGCATAATAGATATACTCCAAGCCCGAAGTTCCGGACTTGCGGATAGAACAGCCCTCCTGCCCGCTGAGGCAGGACTGGATTTCCGGACGGTCCAGGTGGCTGCCAAGAACCTCACCCTCATATGAATCATAGACAACCTCGCCTTCCGGACTGATTATGCTCACCCTTATGTCATCGGGAAGCAGCCGTACCGCCTCGGAGAAGTCCGACGAGCGGGCTATCACATCGGCATAGCCCTCCAGACGCGAGCAGAGTATTGACTTCTTGTAGTCCAGTTCGCTGCTCAGCTCCAAAGCCGTTATCGCAAGAGCGAAAACGGCCAGGATGACGGTAATCCATATCCATAAACGCTTACTCATTGCATTCTATGCTGTAACCGAAGCCCGAGCGGTTGACTATCATATCCCTGCACGGCCCGAGCTTGGCCCTGATGCGGGCAATATGCACGTCCACCGTGCGCTCGAGCACATAAGGCGCATCTTTCCACAGTTCGCTGATAAAATCCGAGCGGGAGAAAGTCTTTCCCCTGTTCGTGCACAGAAGTTGAAGGATTTCATATTCCTTTTTGGAAAGCGGAACTTCTGTGCCCTCCACACATACCGACTTGAGCGCCGTGTCGATGGAAAGGCTGCCGATAACAATGGTGGAAGGGTTGACCGCTTCTGCGGAACAACGTTTCAGCACCGCCTTGACACGGGCGAGCACCTCGTTGATGGAAAAGGGTTTGCTGATGTAGTCGTCCCCACCTGCGGAGAAACCGGTAAGCAGGTCATTCTCGCTGTTGCGGGCAGTCAGGAAGATAATCGGAACGTGGCAGGAGTCCACCTTGCGCAAGGTGTCGGCCAACTTGAAGCCGGACATCCCGGGGAGCATGATATCCAGCAGGATGAGGTCCGGAACGTGACCTTTGCGGATTTGTGCAAGAGCGGCTTCGGCAGTACCGCATTCGAGGGTGCTGTATCCTGCCGCAGAAAGGTTGAATGCCAGGATTTCCCGGATGTCAGCCTCGTCGTCAACTATCATTATTTCCATACACCTGCAAAGTTACACTATTCCGTGACAAGATTGCATTGCGGAAGGTTAAGTTTCTGTTACACTATACTCTGCGAGATGTTGATGAGGAAGTCTCCCATCTTTTCGAGCTGTTCGAGGGTGTTGAGGTAGAAGACGGACACGTCCGGACCGCTGAGCTCGGCATCGCGGCAGTCGTCCCTGAACTCGTTGATGGCTTTTTCGTCCAGTTCTGCATTGGTGATGTCTTTCAGATGCCCGGCATTCTCGAGGTTCCATATCATGTCCTCATAAGCCTGGGAGAGAAGGCCCACCATCTGCGAGAGCTTGGCCACGTGCTCAGTGGTGAGATGCTTTCCGTAGGCCTTCATGTGCAAGAGAGAACGGCTTATGGACTCGCCGCTGTCGCCAAGGGACTCCAGTTCCCCGCTGATTCGGATCTGGGAGCGGACCAGAGCCTTGGACTCGTTGCTCAAGTGGTTCTTTCCCAGGTCGTTGAGGAACTTGACTATCTCGTACTCTATCTTGTCGGAGAGCTCTTCGTAGTGCACCAGCTTCTCTCTATCTTCGCTGAATTTCTTGTCGTTTTCTATTGAGTTGATGGCCCCCGCAAGGTACTCGAGGCCGTTTTTCATCAGCTTGCCCAGACGCACAAGCTCCTTGCTGGATTCCGCGAGCGCGAGCTCAGGGGTGGACACCAGACCATAGTCCAGATACTTGATTCCGCTCTCCTCGGCAGCTGGCGCTTTGTCTTTGATGATAGCGGTGACAAGCTTCGCGATGGGCTTGGTGAACCAGATGAGCAGCAGGGTGTTGATGAGGTTGAAGGTGGTGTGCAGCATGGAGATGCCGTATACGCTTGCCGTAGCCGCATCCACTCCCATCAGGGCCACTATCCATTGGACGAAGCGGATGAAGGGGTGGAATATGGCAAGGGCCCAGACCACGCCGAAGATGTTGAAGACAGTGTGGGCCAGGGCCGCCCTTTTGGCATTCACGCTGCCGACCGCCGCCGCGATATTGGCGGTGATGGTGGTGCCTATATTCTCGCCGAGCACCATGGCCGCAGCCATATCGAACTGGATCCACCCCATGTTGAGGAAAATCAGTGTGAGGGCCACTGTGGCACTCGAGGATTGGAGTATGAGGGTGAGAATCGTGCCCAGGGCCAGGAACAGAAGAACGGAGCCGAATCCGTGGCCGGACCAGGAGGTGATGAAACCGAGCACTTCAGGGCTCTGACGGAGGTCAGGGACTGAGGATTTCATCAGGGAGAGTCCGAGGAAAAGGAGGCTGAAGCCTATTATCAGTTCACTGATGTTGCGCAGCTTGTCCTTTTTGGAGACGCTGAAGATGAAGCCGAGGGCCATCAGAGGGACAGCCAACGCAGAGATATCCGCCTTGAAGCCGAAGACGGCTATAATCCAGGCTGTCATGGTGGTGCCGATGTTGGCCCCCATTATCATGCCTATAGCCTGAATAAGGGTGAGAAGTCCGGCATTCACAAAGCCCACGACCATCACCGTGGTTGCACTGGAAGATTGGATTGCAGCTGTCACACCGAGTCCGGTAAGCACTCCTTTGAAAGGATTGGAAGTCATTGAGGCCAGAAGATTGCGAAGACCCGGTCCCGCCGTTTTCTGCAAACCCGTGCTCATCATATTCATGCCGTAAAGGAACATTCCCAGGGCACCGATGAGCGTCAGAATATTCATCAACATAGTTATACTGAAATTTTGGGCAAAAATGGGGCTTTCCTTTAAGCCGGGGCTCCTGCCGCGCCTGCCGTTACAAGGAATTAAGGGAGAATTAACAGGAGCGTTCGGGTTGGGTAACAGAATCTTAACAGCCTGCAATGATATCTTATCAAAACCCTGTTGAATCAGGGCATGAAAAAAGAGGAACAAGCGATGCCTGTTCCTCTTTTTGTCGGGGTACTGTGACTCGAACACAGGACCCTCTGGTCCCAAACCAGATGCGCTAGCCAACTGCGCCACACCCCGGTTCCCTTGATTGGGACTGCAAATATAGCACAGTTTTGGAAATTAAACAAATATTTTTGCGGTAATCCACAAAATTCTCGGTATCTTTGGGAATTATGATTATTGAAGCAAAGGATTTACGCAAGGGTTTCGGGAAACTGGAGGTGCTGAAGGGCGTCAGTTTCAGCGCACAGGCAGCCGAAGTGGTTTCAATTGTCGGAGCATCCGGTGCCGGAAAGACAACCCTGCTGCAGATTCTCGGCACTCTGTCCAGACCGGACGGCGGAACCCTCGAAATTGACGGAAAAAACGTCCTTGCAATGGACGAAAAGCGACTGGCCGCCTTCAGGTGCCGCAAAATCGGTTTCGTGTTTCAGGCGCACCATCTCCTGCCGGAATTCTCCGCCCTGGAAAATGTAATGATGCCCTTCCTCATCGCAGGAGGCAAAAGCTCCGAAGCAAGGCAGGCTGCCGCACAGCTGCTCGAAAGGGTGGGGCTTGCGGACAGGATGAACCATAAGCCGTCGCAACTCTCAGGCGGAGAACAGCAGCGCACGGCTATCGCCCGCGCCCTGATCAACAAGCCGGCAGTGCTGCTCGCGGACGAGCCGACCGGCAATCTGGACTCCGCTACCAAGCAGGAAATCCACAAACTGCTCTTTTCCTTGAGGGACAGCCTTGGACAGACCATCATACTCGTAACCCACGACCCGCAGCTCGCGGCTCTGTGCGACCGCTCCCTCGAGATGCGGGACGGACTCTTCGTTGAGCACAATGTCTGAATTCAGGTTCAAACGTTTCTGCATAGACAACACCGCCTCCGCTCTGAAGGTGGGCACTGACAGTGTGCTGCTCGGTTCGCTGATGAGCATTACCGGAGAGGAGCGGCGACTGCTTGACATAGGCACCGGCACAGGTGTGGTCGCGATTATGGCAGCCCAGAGGCTGGCGGATGCCGGCGCGGCATATCCCGAAATCACCGCCATAGAAATCGATGCCCCCTCCGCTGAGGAGGCGGAGCGGAACTTCAAAGGCTGCCCGTGGTCCCATATGCTTAGCGCAAGGCACTGCGCCCTGCAGGACTTCCGCAGCCTAGGGGAGTTCGACCTGATTTTCTCCAACCCGCCCTATTTCGACGAGTCCCTGCGCAACCCGGACCCGCGCGAAAGCCGGGCGCGCCACACGGAAAGCCTGTCATACCGCGAAGTGCTGGCCTTCGCCAGCGAAAAGCTCGCGCCTCAGGGACGGGTGGCGATGATCCTGCCCGCGGAGAGCGAAACCGCCGTACGCCGATGCGCCGCGGGCTTCGACCTGAATACATCGAGGGTGGTTCGCATCCGCACCACGCAGAAAAAACCGGCTCGCCGCATCGTGGTGGAATTCACCCGCACACGCAGCACGCCCGAGCTGCAGGAACTGACCATTCAGGATGGAACTGCATTTACTGAAGAATACAGGAGGATAGCAGGAGCTTTTTTATTATATTTGTAGGCTACCCGCCAAGTGGCGGCTTATGATACCGAATAACAACAATAGCGCTATGCAAGATATCACAACTTTACAGAGAATCGCATCCCAGGTCCGCAGGGACATCGTAAGGATGGTCTGCGCAGCCAAATCCGGCCACCCGGGAGGATCTCTGGGCATCACCGACGTGATGACCGCACTTTATTTCAGCGAGATGAATCATGACCCAAAGAGCTGGACACGCAGCGGCAAGGGGCAGGACGTATTCATCATCTCCGCCGGCCACCTCGCACCGGTTTACTACAGCATTCTGGCCCGCAGCGGCTATTTCCCTACCGCCGAGCTCGGCACTCTGCGCAAGTTCGGCACACGCCTTCAGGGCCACCCTTGCGTCACGGACAGCCTTCCGGGCGTGTTCAAGCCTTCAGGCTCCCTTGGGCAGGGTCTTTCCACCGCGGCAGGCATTGCATTGGGCAAAAAGCTGGACGGCGACCCGAACCGAGTCTATGTGCTCTGCGGTGACGGAGAGAGCGAGGAAGGACAGATATGGGAAGCCGGAATGTGGGCCGCGCACCACAAGGTGGACAACCTGATTGCCTTCACCGACTGGAACGGGCAGCAGATTGACGGCCCTACCACCACGGTAACCGCAATAGAGGACCTGCGCGACAAATGGAGCGCCTTCGGCTGGGACGTAATCGAAGCCGACGGCCACGATTTCGAAAGCATACTCAAGGCTTTCGAGTTCGCACACGTTCTGAACGGGAAGCCGAAGATGATACTCTTCCGCACGGAAATGGGCCACGGAGTGGACTATATGGCAGGATCGCACAAATGGCACGGAAAGGCACCTTCAGCAGAGGAATGCAAGAAGGCGCTCTCTCAGCTCGAAGAAACATTAGGAGACTATTAGTATGAAAAAATATACCGATACAGGAAAGAAGGACACCCGCAGCGGATTCGGAGCGGGACTGCTCGAGGCAGGAAAGCGGGACAGCCGCGTGCTTGCCCTTACCGCCGACCTCAAGGGCTCGGTAAAGATGGATGCCTTTGCGGCTGAATTCCCGGAGCGTTTCATTGAATGCGGAATTGCCGAAGCCAATATGGTGGGCGTTGCCGCAGGACTTGCGATCACCGGCAAGGTGCCTTTCATCGGGTCTTTTGCCGAATTCGTAACGGGCAGGGTCTATGACCAGCTCCGCCAGGAAGTGGCATATGGCCATACAAATGTCAAAATCGCATCCTCTCACGCCGGAGTCACCCTCGGAGAGGACGGTGCCACACACCAGACAATGGAAGACATTGCCCTTATGCGGGCCCTCCCGGGAATGACAGTGCTGGTGCCATGCGACTACAACCAGACCAGGAACGCAACCATTGCGGCCGCAGCTTATGAAGGCCCCGTGTACCTGCGTTTCGGCCGTCCGTCAGTTGCGAACTTCACCCCTGAAGACGAGCCTTTCGAAATCGGGAAGGTCTATAATCTCAACGAAGGAAAGGACGTGACCATCATAGCCTGCGGCCACCTCGTATGGGAGGCCCTCCAGGCAGCCGAGGCGCTCGAGGCTGAAGGCATCAGCGCCGAAGTGCTCAATGTTCCTACCGTCAAGCCTCTCGACGAGCAGGCGATAATCGCATCCCTGCGCAAGACGGGCTGCGCCGTTGTTGCCGAAGAGCACAATATGGCCGGGGGCCTGGGAGAGGCCGTGGCTGGAGTCTCTGCCGCCCACTGCCCTACCCCTCTTGAGTTCGTCAACGGCAAGGACCGTTTCGGTCAGTCCGGAACCCCTGCCGAGCTTATGGCCGCCTACTCCCTGAACGCCGGAGCAATCGAAGAAGCTGTAAGGAAAGTGATGGCAAGGAAATGAGAAAGGTGCTGAGAATCATACCGGCTCTGCTTGCAAGCGCACTGCTTGCAGGCGGGTGTGATTTCGTCCAGTCCGTAATACACGACGACGAGGTGGTAGCCAGAGTCGGCAAACACAGGCTCTACCGCTCTGAGCTTAACGGGATGCTGCCTCAAGGCATATCCTCCGCCGACAGCACCAACCTCACCCTGCAGTACATCAACTCCTGGGCGGAAGAGCAGCTCTACTGCGACATGGCCACCTCCCAGCTCTCCAAAGCTGAAAGGGATGTAAGCGCGGAGCTGGAGGCCTACAGGCGCACCCTGCTGCGCTACCGCTACGAACAGCGATTCATCAACGACCGTCTCGACACCCTCGTGACAGAGAAGCAGATGATGGACTACTATGAGGCCAACAAGAATCTGTTCGTACTTGAGAGGCCTATCCTGAAGTTCCGCTATCTGGACATCTACAAGACAGCGGGAATGAAGGACAAACTGATTTCCAAGATGTCCTCCAACAAATCCAGGGACGTGATGGAAATGGACAGCCTCGCCAGGGAGCACGCAATACGCTACATCGACAGTTCCACCACCTGGGTGGATGCCATAGACCTCGCCAGGGAGTTCGGAATCGACTACGGCTCAATGCTGGCTCTTCTGAACCAAAGCCATATCATCCTGGAGACCAAGGATATGGCCGATGTAAAAGTGGCATATGTCAGGGAAATACGCAGAAGCGGCATAGCTCCTTTCGAGTTCTGCACCGGCAGAATCAAGGACTACATTCTCAGCGCAAGAAAAAGGGAACTCCTCATCGCTTTGGAACAAAGCTTGCTACAGCAAGCCTCCGACAACGGTGATTTTGTAATATATTAGATAATGAAGAAGATACTCACAGCAGCAGCCTGCCTGTGCATAGCCGCAGCGGCCGGAGCACAAAAATACAACGGTCTGATAGACAAGACCGTAGCGGTAGTGGGAGGAGAGTTCATTATGCTCTCCGACATAGAACAGGAAGTGCAGATGATGCGCGCGAACGGATATGCCTCCGACAAGAACATGCGCTGCGACATTCTTGAGAGCATACTCGAATCGAAGATGTTCCTTATGCAGGCAAAAGTGGACTCCCTGACCGTCAACCAGGAAATGGTTATGGCCAACCTCAACCAGAGAATGGACGGAGTCCGCACCAGCCTCGGAGGAGATGACAAGGTGGAGGAATATTTCGGCAAGCCTGTCTATAAGCTTCGCCAGGAATGGCAGCAGCAGCTCGAAGACATGTCCCTCACACAGCAGGAGCAGATGCAGATTGCAAGAAACATCCCGGAAGTGTCCCCTTTTGACGTGAAGACCTTTGTCGATACCGCGGACGTGCGCAATCTCCCTGAGATTCCTGCAAAATACCAGATGAGTCAGATTTGCATTTATCCTGACCGGGAAAAGGCCAAGATGGAGGCTAAGGAAAAGCTGCTTGCCCTGCGTGAGCGCATCATGGCGGGAGAGAAATTCAGCACCCTCGCGCGCCTCTATTCCCAGGACATCAGCAACGCCCGCAAGGGAGGCGAACTCGGAATGGCCGCGAAAGGCAGTTTCTGGCCGGCGTTCTCGGATGCGGCGATGGCCCTCAAGCCGGGAATGGTATCCAATGTGGTTGAGACTCCCGACGGTTTCCATATCATCCAGCTTATCAGCAAGAAGGGGGATATGTTCAACGCCCGCCACATACTCATCAAGCCCGAATACACCAATGAGGACAGGGAGAAGGGCTTCAAGACACTCGACAGCCTGCGCACTCAGATCGACAGCGGAAAAATCAGTTTCGAGACCGCAGCCCGTATGTACAGCCAAGACCCTGCGACAAGGACCAACGGAGGACAGATGGCAGACATCAACACCGGTTCTTCATATTTTGAAATCGACCAGCTCAAGCCGTCCGACTACCTTGCAATACGCAATCTCAAGGAGGGTGAAATCTCCGAACCTGTCGAGTCAATGGACAACGAAGGCCGTGGAGCGACTGACCGCAACTTCGGAAACACGGTTTACAAAATCATCCGTCTGGACCGCATAATACCTTCACACACAGCAAATTTCGAAAAGGACTACAATGTTCTCTTCGAACAGGTTCAGACACTCAAGCAGAACGAGGCTATAGACAAGTTCCTTGAGAAGAAAATCAGCGAGACCAAAATCATAATCGACCCATTGTTCGCAGACTGCGAATTCAAGCGCGCCGCATGGGCAGAAAAAATAAGAAAATAATTCAGTTTCTGCTTGCGGCAGCAGTGGCCGCAATTCCTCTTTCCGCCCAGAATGACGGGCAGAAAGAGAATATGGTGCGTCTGCTTCAGGGAAAGTCAATACAGATCATCACTGACGAGGATGGCAAGAGCTACCGCAAGGCTGTGGATGCGACCTTCCTGCACAACGACACCTACCTGCTATGCGACACCGCCTACTGGAGGGTGGATGAGAATATCATCAACGCCAAGGGCAACGTCCAGCTAATGCAGGAAGGCACCGTGCTTACAAGCGAGACCCTGGACTACTATGTGGACGACGACCTTGCCCAGTTCCGCGGAGGGGTGGTGCAGCTTCTGGACAAGGAGAACAACACCCTGCGTACGCGTTACCTGGACTACAACACCGCCGACAGTGTGGCAACCTTCTTCCAGGGAGCCTCGATGAAGGACAAGGACGGGCAGATAATAGAGAGCATTGACGGAACCTACAATTCCAAGGCTAAACTGTTCACCTTCTCGGGGGATGTGAATATGTTCACGGATTCCGTCTTTATCAAAACCTCCATCCTGGAGTATCACACCGACACAGAAAAGGCAATATTCGGCGCACCTACCGATTTCTGGAAGGATGAGAATATGCTTTCGGCCCAAAGAGGATGGTACGACAGAGGCAGCGAGACCTTTTTCTTCACGGGAAAAGTCCACGCCACATCCCAAAACCAGGAGACCTGGAGCGATTCGCTCTTCTACTACCGCAATCTCAACAATGTGCTGCTGCTCGGAAATGCCCAGATGCAGGACAGCACCCACCGCACTTCCGCCCTGGCGGAGTATATGTACTACGAGGACAGTCTCGCACGGATTACCATGCGCCGCAAGGCTGCGGTAGCCGTGGTTAGCGAAGAAAATGAGAAGACCGACACCCTTTACTTCGGAGCTGATACTCTGATTTATTATTCTCTGAGAAAATGCGACATCCCGGAGTCGGAAATCAAGAATGCCAAGACCAGGCTTTCCGACATACTTACCGACCCTGTTGGCGAATACCGGAAGAAAGCTGCGGAGGAGGCCGCCAAGAAGGCAGAAGAGGCTGCGAAGAAAAAGGAGCTGGAGGAGCGCGGCGGTGCCGCCGTACCTTCGGCAGACAAGGCCCTGGCAAAGGGTTCGGGCAAAATGGAGGATGACGGCTTCAAGCAGGCGCCGATGGCAAAGCAGACTCAACAGGAGGCCCCGGCGGACAGCACGATTATGGCGGCACCTGCAGACAGCACCGTTGCCACTACGCCGGTTAACAGCACGATTATGGCGGCACCTGCGGACACTACAGTTGCAGCGGCGGCACCGGCGGACAGTACCATTGCCGCAGTGGCCCCGGCCGACAGTGTCGCAAAGGTTCAGGAGCCACCGAAAGACACTACAAAAGTGGGATTTGCAATCGGACTTGGCAATGTGCGGATTTTCCGCAGCGATATCCAGGTCAGATGCGACTCTATGCACTACAGTGACCTTGACAGCATAGCCCGTTTCTACAAGGACCCGATAGTCTGGAACGAAGAGAACAGACAGTTCTTCTCCGACAGCCTGGCGGTATTGATTAAGGAAAGCCGTGCCGACAGGGCTTCTCTGATGTCCGAAGCCTTCGTGGTAACCCAGGAGGACTCCCTGCTTTATGACCAGATCAAGGGTGCGGAAATCATAGCCTTCTTCGACACCACCTCGACACTGAGGCGTTTCGATGCGCTCGGAGGAGCCACAACCCTCTTCTATCTGGAAGAAAACGGCAAGCTCGCCACGGTAAACAAGGTGGAGTGCAAGATGCTTTCCGGCAACTTCAAAGAAGGCAAACTGGACAGGATGCACTACTATGACCAGCCTAAGAACGATGCTTACCCTGTAGTGCAGTTCCCTAAGGAGGACCGATATTTCAAGGGCTTCCGCTGGAATCCGGAATTGAGGCCTACGGGCAAGAAGGATATCACCACCCTTGAGGTGCGCCCTTCCGAAAGGGCCGCATATGCAAAAAGGCCGAAAGCGGTCTATGTGCAGACGGATATCTATTTCCCGGGCTATATGAAGAGCGTCTATGCTTCCATCGATGCCAGAAAGGAGGCCGAAAGGCTGGCGGAACAGCGCAGGAAGCGCGAAAAGCAGATGCACACTCTCGACAGCCTGGCAGTCAAGGACAGTCTCGCCATTGCGGACAGCCTTGCTTTGAAGGACAGTCTCGCCCTGAAGGACAGCACTGCGCTGAAAGACAGCCTGGCCCTGAGGGACAGCACCTCCCTCAAAGACACCACCGCTCTCGCGGACAGCCTTTCTGCAGCAGTCGCTGACTCCTTGCAGAATCTGCCTAAGACCAGGGAGCAGCTGCGGGAAGAACGCCGTCTTGCCCGGCAGAAGGCCAAGGAAGCGAGAATAGCCGCGCGCGAGGCTCATTGGGCCGAACTGGATCGCAGGGACGCTGAAAAGGCTGAACTCAAGCGGCAGAAGGAATTGAAACGAAAGCGCGAAAAGACACGCCGTGCTCTGATTGCGCAGCAGAAGCAGGATCTCAAGGATCAGCAGACCCTGCAACGCTACATAGAATACTACCAAAAGAAGAAAGCTAAGGAAGATGGAAAAGTTAGTGGAGAAATTCCTGCGCTACGTCGCAGTGGACACCCAGTCGAACGAGGAGTCACAGAGCCAGCCGAGCACAATCAAACAGCTCAACTTGCTGAACCTGCTCTGCAATGAGCTGAAAGCGATGGGCGTTGAAGCCGAACTCGACGAGTACGGCTATGTAATGGCGAAGATTCCGTCCAATGTGGACAAACAGCTGCCCGCAATAGGCTTCATTGCCCATGTTGACACTGCTCCGGACGCATCCGGAGCGGATATCAAGCCTCAGATTGTCGAAAACTACGACGGCAGCCCGATTGCGCTTGGGGGCGTGCCGGGACTGATGCTCGACCCTGCTGACTTCCCTGAGCTGCTGGCTCACAAGGGTGAGACCATCATCACCACCGACGGCACCACCCTGCTGGGCGCCGACGACAAGGCAGGAGTAGCGGAAATCATGCACGCCGTGCAGTATATTGTAGAGCATCCGGAGTTCAAGCACGGCCCGATCAGAATAGGCTTTACCCCTGACGAGGAGATAGGCCGCGGAGTGGCCAAATTCGATGTGAAGAAGTTCGATGCGACCTACGCCTACACTATGGACGGAGGCGAAGTGGGAGAACTGGAGTTCGAGAACTTCAACGCTGCGGCGGCCAGCGTTCATATCCAGGGACGCAACGTGCACCCGGGCTATGCCAAAGGCAAGATGAAGAATGCCATACTCATCGGAATGGAGTTCAACAGCCTGCTGCCTGTGGAGCAAAGGCCGGAGTACACCGAGGGGTACGAGGGATTCTACCATCTGATTTCCTACAAGGGCTGCGTGGAAGAGTGCGATTTCAACTATATACTCAGGGAGCACGACCTCACTAAGCACGAGCATCAGAAGGAGGTAATGCAGCGCTGTGCGGATTTCATCAACGCCAAATACGGAGAAGGCACCGCCACCCTCAACATACGCCACCAGTACTACAACATGCGCGGCCAGGTCGAGCCGCATTTCCAGATAGTGGAGAAGGCAATGAAAGCTATGGAAATGGCCGGCGTGAAGCCGAAGGTGCAGCCGATACGCGGAGGCACTGACGGAGCCAATCTTTCGTTCATGGGCCTGCCTTGCCCCAACATCTTCGCCGGAGGGCACAACTTCCACGGCAAGATGGAATGGGTTCCTGTCCAGTCAATGGAAAAAGCCTCAGAAGTCATTCTGAACATCCTGAGGCTCTTCGCTGAATAAAAGTCATATGAAACTCGCGGCTATTTGCCCGCGAGTTTCTTTTCCCAGGCCCAGGCTGAAGCAAGGGT
>CAKMNE010000024.1 GCA_927798505.1 uncultured Bacteroidales bacterium | reverse complement strand
CAGGCTGTCAATTTGGGCTGTTGTTGCCATATAAATCAGGTTTGGTTTCAGTAATACTTTTCGGTTATTGCAAAAGTACACTCCTGAATCAAGTGATTTACGACTTTATTTCCAAAGTTTTGGCACAAACTACCGTTTTTGATGCATAATTTATGTAATTTAGGACAATTTAATTGATATTTGCGCAAAACCTCAGCTGATGAAAAGAATTTTAAGACGTGACTATTTCCAGATGGATATTCCCGAAAACAGGCGCATAGGAAACGATATGCTCCTGCTTGACGCCCAGACTTTTTGGGTGAATTCGGCAGAGCCATTCATCGCAAATGCAACCACTGCCATCTTCGTAACCCACGGAAGCGCGGATGTGTCCATCAATATGAAAGACTACCACGTGACCGGCCCCGCGATGATTATCTTTTTAGAGGGTATGGTAGTGCGCCAGGGGGCTATCGCGCCCGGCACCCGTATGGATGTGATTACGATCAGCAAACAGCTTACCGACAACATCCTTACCGAGTCCAATATGTCAACCCAGCTTCGGGCCCAGATTATGCACGACCCGGTTTTTCCGCTGACCGGACAGCAGAAGGTAACCGTCTATTTCAACCATCTGCTGATAAAGATAGTAGAGATGACGGACTCCCCTTACAGGCTGGAAGCCGCCACACATATGACACTTACCCTGTTCTACGGCTTCGCCCTCAACCATCCTGCAAGGCTTTGTCAGAAAATGCAGAACAGAAGCGAAAGCATTACGGACCGCTATTTCGAACTGGTAAAGCTGCACTACAGGTCACACAGGGACGTCGCTTACTATGCAGACCTGTTGTGCATTACTTCAAAGTATCTCTCCCAGTCTGTCAAGGAAGCTACAGGCAAGCCTGCACTTCAAATGATTGACGACTTCGTCATTGCCGAGAGCAAGGCTCTGCTGCGCTCTACGGACAGCTCCATAGAACAGATTGCCGAGTCTATGGGTTTCCACAGCCAGTCCCTCTTCGGTAAATACTTCAAAAGAGTCACAGGCATTTCTCCCCGCGAATACCGCAAGGAGGCCCACTGATTATTTTGAAATCAATATGCAGGTTCCGGTGTTCAGGCTCTGGGCAGCGGGATTTGCATTTTTATAATACCAGGTAGTATATTTGTCGCAGTTGCTTCCGGCGCTGTAGTTTTCCAGTTCCGTTGAGAAGGTCGGTGCTGACAAATCCCTGTACAACCAGGTATAGAAACCCTCGTAGCCGGTATTCAAGTACTTCATCTGGTCCTGGAAGAGCTTGGGAATCACGCATTTGTACAGGCCCTGCGGTGCAGTGGTCCTGATTGTGCCTTCGATATGGCAGTCTGCAGGGTGATATCTGTGCTGGTAGGTGGAAGAATGTCCTGTTTCGGAAGCGGAATCCGTTTCGCTGAGGGAATATACCCTGCCGTTGATGAAATCGAGCACCGGTATTATCTCAACCATAGTTCCGTCGCTCTTCAGCTTTCCGGAGTATCTTGCGCACAGGCCACTGTATTTGCTGTAATTCGATGAGGTGAACTTGTCGGAGCCGTAGCTTCCGCTTACCCGTCTCGCGTTAGACTCAGCGGCATAATAATAGGACAGGACATTGTTTCCCGGATTGGACAGGGAAGACGAATAATCACCGGGGCCTTTCCAATAAAAGACATATTTTGTAAAAAACGAGTCCTTATATCCGTTCGGCATAGTGCGCAGGGCAGCAAGCTGGCTATAGCTGATATTGACTATGGACTCGCAGCCCCCGTCCAAAGCAATCAACAGCGTCTGTGTGGAGCCGGCATTGGGGCCTGCGACGCAGTTGCGCTGCGAATATGAGATGACTGCAGGCGAAGCAAGTGAAGAATTGATCAGCTCCGCAGAGTAGATTATGGCCTGATCTGCCCTCGCCACGGAAGCTGAGCCGCTGATGGCGTCGATGCCTTCGGTTGCGCAAACCAATTCCCCTTCGGAAAAAACGGCTACACCCCCGTGCATACCGTACCCGTCCTTGGAAGTCGGCCCGGTAGTTGTTCCCAGATGAGAGGCATCCAGAGGGAAAGTGGAGGTTCTGCCCTTCAGGACAGCATCAAAAACGGTATATGTTTTCGCATAGGCATCAGAAGAGGAGCAGTTGTCCCTGTTGAACAGGACATAGGCATTATAATAGTCAAAGAGTTTGGATGAGAGTGAATATGTACCGTGCCGGACCGTGATATTTCCCGGAGCGGTATAGCCGAAAGACTGGTTCTCATAATTCACGCAGTCCAGACGATAAGCCTTGTAAGAGGAGCCTCCGTTGGTGTAGGAATAGCTGTATGCGCTGTCTTCGGTGATGCCGTCGTAAGCATAGGTGCCCGGTCCGAACCAGGTGAAATCATAATAGGACAGGTTTACAGGCAACTTCGAGGTATTGATTACAGACAATTGGCGCAGAGAGGCCGAGTAGTTCAGCTTTATCGGATAGTAATCAATATGCAGAGGCACTGTGGCTGTTTCCCCGTTTGCGTCCAGGCTGAGTTGCAGGCAGTCGTTTGCCAGGGAGCACAACTCGCAGAGCTTGTAGCCCGTTGTGGCAGGACTTCCCGAATATTGCAACAACACTTTGAGTTTTGCATAGAAGGAAGCGGTGCTTCCCTGTTTTGTAACGGTGGCACTTATCGCCGATCCTATGTCCTGGTAAACCGACAGGGCGGAAGAAACGCTAAGGTTCAAATCCACCAGACTGTTGTCATACCACTGGCCGCCCAGACTGTTTCCATGGTCATCAGTAAGATAGACATTTGTATAATTGTTCACTCCGTTGATCACAACGGACATGCTTTGCTGGCTTGAGGGCTTTGTGGAAAGGGTACTGGAGAACACTATCCGTGGCATTGCAATCCTGAATCCCGTATTCAGCCTCTGCACTTTCCTGTCGCGCAGCGGGTCATAGAGCCATATTTCCCCCGTCCCATCGTAAATGGCGGAACATCTGGCATCGCAGAGCCATACCCCGTCCTGAAGGGAAAGGGCCCCCAATTCGAGTCCGTTGCACTCAGTGCCGTCCGCATTGCAAACCAGCAGCCGGGCAAGTTCAAGGTTTCCGCCGAAATATGCATTCAGGGCCTCATCCACCTCAACTCCGTATTTGAAGCATTCGCCCAGATAAAGGGAAGAAAGGGAGTCTTGCCTTCCTGCATATATGTATCCGTAGCCGTGGCCTTCCTCTACCACACTGGCATCAGAGCTGATTTTCCAGGAAACGGCATCCAGATCTGTGGACATGACAAGGGTAATGCCGTAGTCGGTGTTGCGTTTCACATCGAAATTCCTGCAATTGTCAGAGCCAAGATAGAAACGGTAAGTCACGTCTCCGTCAAAAATGCTGGAGACCCCGTCCAGGTGCCCCTGCACCTCGATGTAGGTGCACAGGCCACTCGCGGAGCTTATGCTTTCCGGAACTTTCTTCCAAGGATCGGTGTTGTTTGCCAGCAGGGTTCCCTGCAGGTTTTCAAAAGTATAGAAAACCACTTCCCCACCGTTGTCGAGCAGGGCAAGATCCGTTTCCGAGGCTGAATCTCCGGACATCACATCCCCGGCCACAAGGGCTTTGTTGGCTTCGGCGAAAGGACGAGTGGACACTGGAACCTGACAAAGCCTGACGGAAGTGATGCTGACGGAGCCCAGCGCGCTGTCATCTACCGTGAAACTGACTTTTGAAGCCAGTCTTTTGAGAGACAGGCGGACACTCAGATCGCCGGTCATAGGGGTTGCATAGGCACTTGCAGTCATCACCATAAATCCGTTTTTCTGAAATTCAGGCCAGCGCACAGACCAGGAGAGCAGAGCGGCCTCATCGGCAAAACTCAGTTCCTCCCCATAGTTGGCAACAGCCCTGATGCTGTAGTCCTCAGCCAGTTCGAGTTCCATAGTTATGCTGCCCGGATTGCTGTCCTCGAACCGGCTTGCAAGCAGAACGCCCTTATCGTCGAAAATGAAGAGGTTCAGATCCTTTATCCTGCTCTCATCAGGATTGTATTGGGACTTGGTGCTCCCCTCGACTCGGGACTCGACCGTTAGTTTCACCTTGCCCTCGATCCGGGGAGTAGGAGTAATTTGTAAGCTTGTGCAGGATTGCAGCACCAATGCCAGTGCCCCGATATAGTAAAGTCTTTTCATATCTCAATCGAATACGCCCAGGACATCTCCCATCCGCCTACGATGACACTGATGCGGGCATTTGCATAATCTATTTCCAATTCTATGTCTTCCAGACTCTCGGCAGTCCAGTCATAATCCATTTCTATAATGCGTCGTCCCAGCTCGAAGCTAAAGAGCAGTTCCTCCCCCTGCAGGAAGTCCAGCATAAGTGAGTCGTCGTCCTGCCGGGGCACCCTGAGTGAGAAACGCGAAGGTTCAGTCTGCTGCGCCCTTGCGCGAAAAGGGCCGTGGGCCGGACGCAGGGTGCGCAGATCCAGCCCGGCAACATTCCCGCGGATCTGGAGGGTGATAGGGCTTTCAACTCCTTCAGGGAGCAAGTTCATACCTATGGTACAGAATTGTTTAGCATCGAAGATGCTGGCCCTCGCAAGTTCTCCCGTAGCATCCACTCCCCTGCGGGTGCTGGCATAGAGGCTATCCATCTGGCTTCCCTCCGGAAGCATATAGTTACACCCTCGCACAACTCCGTGAAAGACGCCCCAAAGGGCATTGACATCCACATATCCCCTCTTCAGGGATATTTCTCCGAAGTCGGACTCATCCACCTGGCGGGAGCTGAATACCGTGCGGAACTCAGTGCGCGTTCCTTCGAAGACCGAAACCATCAGCCTGCCTTCAGGGCTGGCATCCATCCTCTCATCCGCAACCAGTTCAAGATAGCAGGGGCACTCGCGCCTGTCCTCCTTGATGGAGCAGGAGCAGAAGGCGGCCAGGCAGGCAAGGGGCAGTATGAAGCATTTGTACGTCATTCCAGTGTGCAGGAAGAATCCACCTCTTCCCAAGGGTTTATCTGTATGGTGATTCTCAGCTCCTTGCGGCTTTCAATCACCAGTTCTTTTATTATATATGTTGTGTTGCTCTTCAGCGCAGGGAGCCGGGCCCTGTAGATGTCAGTCCCGTAAGGGGCTTCCATTTCCAATACCAACGAGGTCTTTCCGAGAGGGTCAGGGTAGCACAAGAACTCCGCGCCTGTGCAGGAAGAGCTTACAAGACAGTCGATAAGAAAAGGATTCAGCGACATATCCGCTCCTTGGACATTGTACCTGACCTTTGAGGTATCCGGCTCCTCGAGATAGGTACAAGTTCCGGCCACATCAGCAAGATATGCCCTGCTGAATCCTTCAGATGGAGTCAGTTTCTCCAGCACCACCTTAGACATCAACCTGGACAGTTTTAGGGATACGGAGGAGCTTTTCGTAAAGATGCCGCTCCCCCGGCCTGACATCACCAGAGATGTCGGAGAATTGTCCTCCATTTTTGAGCATTGGGTGGGATCGGTCCCTTCCGGCGCGTTTGCAAGCACTATCCAGTCCAGCTTCACTCCCTTGGGAAGTTCAAGGCTGGCGCTGAGGCCTTCAGTACGCAGATGAGCTTCGGGCGCGCCGGTATCCGACCGGTAAACAAAGATGTCAAGACAATGTATTGCCGAGTCATCCACCACCGCTGATTTGCTTGTTCGCGCACGGAAATCCACAGTAACCACTTCTTCCGCAGTGTCCCTGGCGGGAGTACAGGCTGCAAGATTCAGCAGCGCGGCAAGCGAAAGCAGGGTTACCTTGTTCATACTATTTGAAATCGGCTGTTATGTTAGTGCTTCCCCACGGGGTAAGGGACACTGTGAGTGAAATCGCGGAGGCGGCTCCACCTGAAGCGGTTCCGCTGATATTGTTGATTTTGCCTCCGACAAGAGTAACGACAGCCGATTTGGTGAAACTTTTAGTCCAGTCGCCTTTGGTCAAAGTGTAGTTCACCGTCAAAGTATAGTTTCCGGGAACCAGATACATATCGGAGGTTTTTGTGATTGATGTGGTAGCAAGTTTCGTAAGCTGGGACCATGCCTTTGTTGCGATATTGTAAGTGCCTGCTGTTCCGCCAGTGCTTGAAGCTATGCTCCAGCTGATTACGCTTAAAGTATAACCGTCCTGAGTATTCAATGTCAGGTTTCCCGTCCTGGCAAAGATATGGTCAAGGGTAACGGAAGGAGAAGTCGAATCGGAAGTTGCAGTGCCGGCTATAACATCGGTTGTATTGCTTGCACTGACAGTAGAGCCCGAAGCGGCGAAGGTGATGGGACAATTGGACACGTAATAATTGTATGAAGTCGCATTGGCTGTCTGATACAATCCGGTAGCTATTTTCCCGCTTGCGGGCGAAACACTTGCAGATGCTTTTTTCGTCGTCTCCGAACTTCCTAGTTTTCCCGTAGTTACCGAAAAATTCAAAGAAGACGGGATTTCTGTAATTGCTGTTGCTTTGGTCTGCACATCCATATCTATGGTGTCGTCTCCCACGCAGAGAACGATCTGCTGAGGGTGCTGATTTTCCGGCTCCACGCTTTTTGCACAGCCGGCTGCAAGCCCCGTAATCAGCAAGGAGGCCGCATATAGCTTAAACTTGTTCATATTGATTCATTAATTGAGTATTTGTTCCAAGGATATACGTCCAGAGAAAAACTGACCACGGGGTCCGTACTCACTCTGGGCCCCCAGGGGTCCGTATAGCCAGGACAGTTGATTGTTATGTTCACATTATACACATTGTTGGGCTCCAGGCAGCCGCTCAAGGGATTGAGCACCTCGACCGGATAATACAGTTCCAGATCCGTAGAACTTGCTGTTTCACTATATTCCGCCTCCACCACCAGCTTCGTACAGAGATCCGCCCAATCAGGGTCGTCGCCAGGCATTGAATGGCTGAAATTCGGCAGGGTGTAGAACACCGTTCCAGCTCCAAACAATCCCAGTCTGTCGTTCTCCATATAATCTCCCTGATACTTGTCCGTCGAAAAATACGTATACATCCAGTTGTCGTGATAAAACCAGGGATAGTGCCCTTCCTGAGCCGCAATGTCCGAAGTCTGGCTGAAGTACTGTTCCAGGCTCATCTGCGGAACCACATTCTGAAGATACACCATTACTTCCCTGCAAACATCATCCTTGTACTTACCCTTCAAATCCACCACAAGGGAATTCAGACAAATCTTGGAGACCATTCTTTCCAGAGCTATCTTTACCGTACCTGAACTTGTGAAACCCGTGCGGAGCCTGCAGCACATAGGAAGCATCCCGCTATTCTGGACTATATCCAGGCCGTAGGTATTGCCAAGCAGGCTCTGCTCATCCGCCCAGCCGCAGGTAAGACTTTCAATGTCAATATTGGCAAAGGCGTAGAGTGTAATGCTTGAGTACTGCGAAGCATCCACAATGAAATCATATTTTGTTTGCGTCAAATCCATCATTTCCTTGAGAAGTCTGCCCCGGGCATCATAAATCAGCACGTACCAGTATGCCACGCCATCCTCGTCCACCGTGCCTTCGACTGTCTTGAGCGTAGTCGCGGCATCCAGAACCAGACTTATCTTCAGTTCATCGCTTTCCTCTTCCGGGCGCAGGCAGGCTGAGAAGAGCACAGCCAGCACCCAGAAAAGCATTTTAGATGGTAACGATACCCTCATTGCCCAGGAGCACGGTATCCCAGTTCGCTACAGTAATTCCGAAAGGAATCTCAAAGGACTCTATCCTGTCATTCTCTGGGGTGTCGATGCTGTCATCCCCATCGGATTGGTTGCCCAGACGGGTGAGTATCAGCTCATTGATCTCATAGGATTTGTTGAACTCTACCCTTGGAACAAGTATAGGATAGGTATAGCAGTTGCCGTCAATTAGACATTCCACCACAAGTCGGGTGCAATGCGCCGTCTCGCTGTCTTCCGTGCAAGGGTTCGGATATACAAAGACACACATTTCCTCACTATAGGATGCTCCCTGGGCAAGGGTTGCAGGGGCAGAGGGAGTTCTCAGCAGGAATTCATCCGAAGTGTCTATCGATGAATCCGAAAGCGTCGAGTTCTTCCAGACATAAGGAGCCTCAACGTTAAGGGCATAATTGTTGGCTGTCACCACGTCCGTTGCGTAAATCCTGACCAGCTCGAAAGATGAGGCATCGAGGGCGGCAAGTCCGTCGGATCTGAAGTTTCTGGTCAGTTTCTTCAGCTTGATTCTCGCTGCCAGTCTGTTCACTTCCACAACAATATTGCTTTCCTGTCCAAGGGACTGCGTCGTGGAACCCACCATAACGAAGCTGTCCGGAGCATTGTCCGACAGATTCGAGACGGAAGCCTTGAGTGCATCCAGTTTCACAATGCCGCTCAAATCCGGAGCATTTACCAGAGCATAGACCGTCCTCTGTCCGGTAGTGGCATTCAGGGTCAGAGTCATTGCAGCGGCGCTGCCGTAGGCATCCAGCTCGTTTCCGTTGAAAACAAACACTTGCAGGGAGTTAACCTTGTTTTCATCAAAGCTTGCGGCCTTGGCCTGAGGGCCACCGCTGATTGAAACATTGAGTACAGCCTTTTCCCCTTTGTCAACTTTCGGGGTAAGGTTTTCCTGCTTCTTGCAGGAAGAGATCACGGCAAGGCAGGCCGCGAGCGTAAAGAAGAATTTTTTCATTGTCATATGGTTTCTGAATGTGGGGCTTGGCCTGTCTCCCAGTCCTCTACGAGAATGCTGAATTCGACCGTCCCCTTGTCTATAGGAATGTCAGGATTGTACGAACCGAACATAGTGATTGTAAGGTCGGAAATGGTATAAGTCCTGTTGCGCTGCAAAACGGGCAGCACTACGGGATAATAGCAGGTCACCCCACCTATGCTTGCCTCGACAACAAGCTTGGTGTGTCTTTCACTCCAAGTGCCGCCATTGGCATTGCCTTCCGTAGGGTTGGGATAGGGATAGAATACGCATCCAAGTTCGCAGCTTTCGCCATGGGCTGCGCTTGCCGATATATCGCATTGCGCAATCAGATGATCCGCAGGAGTGTTTTCCTTGCCCATCTTGTTGTACCACTGAGTTGGAGAAGACAAACCCAGAGTAGTGTTAGCCGCCACGTTCAGAAGATATACATCCTTTATAATCAATTCTTTAGACGCGTACACACCGCTAAGGGAATTGATTATTCTGCCAAGGGACACCTTGGCCACATAGCGTTTTACGGCAAGTTCAACATCAGTGGTGCCGCCAACTTCCAGACTGCGGCTCCCGGACATCACGAAAGAGTTCAAATCATTATCCTCCAGCCGGGTCACGGTGTTCAGCAGTTCATCTTCATTGGAAGGATGAAGTTCCGGAGCTCCCGCCAGGGTCCAAATTGTCTTGCGCCCTTTGGTACAGCCCATCTCTATGGATTGGCCGTTTCCGCTTCCCTTGATTTCAAAATTGCCTTCACTGTCGAAAACAAATACCTGCAGGTCGGAAACCGAGGCCTCATTGGCGCCGGATACCTTAGTGCTTATCACTGCCCTTACATCGTCATCCAAAGGGGATGCGGACTCAGCTTGCGGCATCTCGGCGCAGCCGAAGGCAAGCAGGAGCATTGCAGGGAGTGTCAATATTCTACTGTAGTTGTTCATATTTCAATTCATATCTCTTTTTCAATACCGAAATTTCAGGGTCCAGATTGCCTCTGTGAACATAGCCCGGATTAAGGGCACAGGCTGAAAGGTAGCATTGGACGGCTTCCCTGTCCTCCCCCTTGCGGGAATGAAGTATGGCCATCATATAGAGCACCCTGTCACTGCGTTCGCATTTTCGCAATATCTCCATTGCGGAAGCGTCATAGCCCATGGCACAGTAAGCCACTGCTGCATTGTAGTCCGCATAAGGCCTGAGCAGGGTTACAGCGGTAGGATAATCGTGATCCCTTATGGCCTGGACGCCCGCCATATAGACGGAATCCAAAACAGTTGTATGGATAGTATCCTGCACCATACCCTTGCGATGGAGATGGAACTCGAACTTGACCGTCCTCAGCCTCGGATAAAGATGCTCCCTCATATAACGGTAGGATGCAATACCTTTCTGCATGAGCTTTTCCCTGCGGTCAAGGTCTTTTATGGAAGCATATTCCATATATTTACTCTTACAGGCAGGGCCCATCACGCTGTCCAGCTGCACAAGCTTATCCAACATCCTCCAGTTTTCTCCGTCGGAACGGCTGGTAAACAGTATGCATTTGTGACTTTCTGATTTACTGATACTGCCATCTTCCGAAACAAGGAAGCCGGACTGCGCGTCAAGCGAATCGCAAAGGGCCTTCATCCAGTCGTCAAAATACCTGGAAATGCTTGCCGAGCGCTTTGCCGACAGGGCCCTGTTGTAAGAAATGCTGCCCTCAGGGCTGGCAGAGGCATGGACCACAATGGAATCCATATCGAATCTACTGTCCATTATCAGAGCTTTGAGGTTTTCCTTGATCCTGCCTATTTCCTCCCTGTTGGAAGAAAGGCTCTCGTCAACTTCATACCTGCCTGACCCGAAGTCTATGTAGCAGGCCGTATTGGCGGACACCCTTCTTTCAATAATCTTCAGAAGATACCTTTCGGTAGGATCGACAAAAGCCGACAAAGAACTGATATAGAAGCTCAAAGGGTCTGATGAGGGAATGGTGTACACCTGTCTGTCCTGCTCATATATGGCACCGGAAAGCAGCACATCCACTTTGCGGAGTCGTGGGCGGGTGGAGATTTCCTGAGCATATTCATAGAGGAAATCCCCTTCCTCAGAGACGATTACCGTATCCAGACGCAAACCGTCCGTCTGAATTGGAACCTTCACCAGTCGCCTGAAAGTCTTGTCCTTACGGCTTATCAGCCAACGGTTCCATCCTCTTCTGAACTTGTTGGTGTAATGCTCCACCGCCTCCCTTTCGCTGACTCCGAAAACTGATTGAAACTCATCGTCCGATACCCAGGAACTGTCATTTCTGAAAGCCCAGACTTCAGGAAGATTCCGTTCCAGGAAAAGTTCCAGCTGCCATCTTCTGATAAAGACAG
Organism: uncultured Bacteroidales bacterium; assembly: GCA_927798505.1. Lineage (GTDB taxonomy): Bacteria > Bacteroidota > Bacteroidia > Bacteroidales > UBA932 > Cryptobacteroides. The sequence continues at coordinate 2,499 of CAKMNE010000024.1, read as the reverse complement.
TAGTGTCCGAAACAATGCCTTTAAGCCAGCGTTCGTACTGTTGATAGCCTCTGAGCTGAGCCCGGCGGTAATCCTTGCCCGTTATTGTTACAGGCTCCAGTCTCAGGGTGTCCCCAAGCACTTCCATAGAGGGCTGAAGACGCAGTTGCCACTTGGAATCCATCATCTGCCGCGGCACATTGATGCAAAACTTCAAAGTGACTTTTCCGTTTCGCTCCGCTACATTTCTGAACCTTGCGGAAACATAGGCCGCCTCGAGTTGTTCGTGCGCAACCATTTCACCATCTTCATCTTTTACCGCACGCATTATCAACATCTGAGCGCCAGTTCTGTCGTCCGTAACGACCAGGGTATCCTTTCCGGGAATGCTGTCCGGCAACATAGCCTCAGCTTCTTCCCCCGGCAGGGACATACTGGCCCGCGAACCGTCAATGCGCAGCCTTTCTGCCTTTCTGCCGGTAGTGCCGCAGCCAACGAGCAGCAGGAGCAGCAGCAAGGGCGCCTCAGCCCTATGGAAATGCCTAAAACACATACATTAAAGACAATAAGGCTTCATTGGGCAGAAGGAAGGCCTTGCGTCCCGAGTCCACCACCTTCCCGCAAACCGGGCAGGAATAGACGGTATAAGTCTGGAATCCGCCCCAGAAGCCAAGTCCGAATTCTATGTTCAAATGATCGGCAAGCATCAGTGAATAGCCGGCGGACAGGGTTGCTCCCCAGGCATCCCCTTCCCTGGTCAGAGGACTTGAAATGCCTCCGGTGTTGAATTCGCTGTACTGCAGTCCGGAAGAAGTCCACCAACCCGAATAGACATGCCAGGGCCAATACCGGGCACCTGTCCACCAGGTCTGCCGCTTGTTCTGATACTGCTCGGCCGGGTCTCCTTCATTGAAGGTCCAGGGATTCAATCTGGCCTTCGCTCCCAGTGTCCAATGACGCTGGATGGCAACCCCGGCCTCGGCACTCATTGTTCCGAGACTGGCCAGGTCTGCCGCATTCAGACCGATTTGGTAGGTCTGGGCAGTGGCTGTCACATATCCCAGGAGCAGGAACAAGCCCGCCGCGGCTGTCACGATGCTACATTTCATACTCCAACTGATCAGGTCCGTCAAGAACCACTACTCTATTGGAAATGATTTTTGTCCTGAATTTCTCGATTCCGTCAGCACCGTCATAACGGTCATACTGCAGACGGCCGGTAAGATAGACCTTGGACCCTTTATCCAAATGGTCCAGGCCTTCATTTGCCGAGTCTGGCGAATCCCAAGTTGTAATCTGGTGCCACTGAGTCTCGATGACTGCAGTGCCGCTGCGGTCTTTGAATGCCCTGTTGGTTGCAAGGGAAAAGTCATAGACTTTCTTGCCCGACACATTGGCCGTTCTGACGGCCCCGACAACGCCTCGCAACTCCACTTTGTTGATTTGTTCCATTGTTCTTTTGTTTTGCTTTTAAACTTATCCCGCCCACTCCGCGGTCTGTGGCGGTAGTGCAAAGATGGTTCGTGTCAAGAGGGCAACAATGAAACTGGGGTGAAATAGGCAAAATATTTACGATTCTTTCGGTTTTGGGATGATTTTTTCAGAAAGTCGAAAGAATTATTGCGTCAGATTTACGATTCTTTCGGCCGGAAATAAAAATTTTCTGAAAATTAAATTTTTCGGAAGGACAATTCAGTCTGCTTCCTCACTATCTTCCGCGCTATGAAAGACAATATGTTACCTGTGAGTTTCTGCGCATACTGCGGAGCTCCTCTTTGCGGAAGATCTGACAAGAAGTATTGCAACAGCTACTGCAAGAACCACTACCACAACAAAATGGTAACGACTCATCAGTACGGCAAGAAGCTTCTCAAAAGTCTGGACTGCAATTACTCCATACTGAGCAGTCTGGTCAAGTTGGGAATCAGCTCCATCCCTATACAAGAAATACAGGAACTGGGCTTCAAGCCCGGTTCCTGCACTGAGGTGATATTCAAGGCGAGTACCATACGATACCGCTGCTACGATATTGAATACGGTGTCTCGTCCGGAAGAATGTATGGAATCAAACTTACTTCTTTGGCGCAGGCGCAGCCTTAGCAGCGAGCTTGGTAGTGACGAAGGAGTCGCAGAGTTTGTCATACTCCTCAGGTGTAATCATATGGCAGGTGCCGTTGATGGAAGCACCCATCTCAACCTGAAGTTTATTGACATTGATATTGCCCTCGATGACTGCCTTGTTCTTGACTGTGAGCACATCCTTGACGAAGATGTCGCCAGTCATGGCTCCCCAGAAATCCACATTCTGGCAGGCAAGGCCTCCTGTAATCCTGGCCTGTGATCCTACCACGATTCTGCCCTTGGAGAAAAGCTTGCCCTCAACCTGACCGTCGATGCGCACATCGCAGTCTGAAGAGAGTTCTCCCTTGATGACCGTTCCCACTGAGATGCGGCTGACGTCATTAACGCTGACCTCAGGCTCCACGGCCCTCTTAACCTTTGAAAGATCCATATTCATAT
>CAKMNE010000023.1 GCA_927798505.1 uncultured Bacteroidales bacterium | reverse complement strand
AGTACCGGAGGTAACATCTCTGTTTCAGAGTCTGATTGGCTGGATGTTATCTCTGCCGAGAGGACGAGGGAACTCTACATGGAAGGATTCCGTCTCCAAGACCTCAAACGTTGGCACAAGGGCTTCGAGCGCAGTGCGCAGAGCTTCTGTGTTGAGGAAGGGGGCACACTCAAGGTGGCTGCCGACGACCCTTTGTACGTCTGGCCAATACCTCGCAACGAACTGGAGGCCCCGGGTTCAGAAATCCAGCCGAATGAAAGCAACAGATGAAAATGATGAGAACAAAAGTAATATTGATTGCCGGCGCAATAGCCCTTCTCGCATCATCCTGCAAGGAGCACTACACTACCTACGATGATGCCGAGTATGTAATGTTCGCCGACACCGCCAAGGTCTATGCCGTTCAGCAGGATGTCGAGTACATCAGCGTGCCGGTAGTATCCACTGTTACCCGCAGCTATGACAGGACCTTCGGAGTGGAAATCATAGATGCGGGCAGCACCGCCGTCGAGACCCTTCACTACAGCCTCGCTTCCAATACCATCACCATCAAGGCCGGGGAAAACCGCGCGGATGTGCTGGTGCACGGAATCTATGAGAATATAGGTCCTGCCGAATCCCTGTCCTTCACCCTGAGCCTGGTGATGCCGGATGCTCTGGAAATGCCATACTATGGGCGCACGACCAGGGTGGAACTGATGAAGAGCTGCCCATTCGATATCAACGGATTCACCGGATGGTGCGTGCTTTCATCCACCTTCCTGCAGAGTTTCAATCCCTATGGATCCTACCAGAGGCTGGTGCACACCAAACTGCATCCGTCGAAGAAGAATACCATCATCTGTGAGAACTGGATGCTTTCCGGCTACGACATAGAGATGGTCTTCGATGATTCCGCCCCTCTGTCGCCTACGGTCAGCGTGCCTGAGGACCAGGTAATGAGCGACGAAGGCTCCTTCTTCGGAATGACTCACGGAGATGACAGGATACTGGTTAAAAGCAGCCAGTATGCCCCGTCCTATTTCTATCCTTGCGGCAACTACCTCTATGTGTGGACCACGATGTATGTCCGCGACCTTAACACTTCCATAGGCAATGTGGGCAATTTCTACACAGTGATGGAGTGGGTGAGCGACGAGGAGGCTCAGCGCCTGATGCGCGAAGGCATGGCCCATTAGGTTACAGATTAACAATATATATAACGATGAAAAAGAGTTTGTTTAAATTCGCTGCGGTCCTGGCAGGTCTTTCCCTGCTTGCTGCATCCTGCATTGAGCAGGAAACTCCACAGGCTCCGGAAGCAATCTTCCCTTCTGAAGTGCTTCAGAAGACGGTTGTCGCCGGAGAGTCCGTGCAGATTCCGTTTACTGCAAATCTCGATTGGGAGATTTCAATCGAGGGTGACGGAGTACTTAATTACTTTTGGATTGACGATAACGGCACTCACGAGTCAAAGGTGAGCGGAGAGGCCGGTGACCATATGGTTACTGTACAGTTCTCCGACGAGGAGGAACTCGACAACAACCGCAAGTGCGTTGTCAATCTCACCATGGGCGGAAAGACTCAGAAGATTGCCGAGATTGACCGCCTGAAGATCAGCAGGACACTTGTTGTCAAGATAGCCGAGGCCTTTGAGACCGCTTTCAGGAAAGTTGACGGTAATTATGTTTACAATGACGTACCGGAAGGAACAACAGTCAAGTTCATATCTTTCCCTGAAGAAGTCGAATATACTCTCCCTGTAAAGGTTCAGACCAACTTTGACTGGAACATTTCAACTCCTGACTGGGTTGTATGCGATGTTACCGAGGGTAAGGCAGGCGACACCGAGCTTGTGTTCTCAGCTGTGCTGAGCGAGGCTATTGCCGGCGGCTCAGTTGCCCAGATCAAGTTTGTGGATGCTTCCAACACCGAGGCTTTCGAACAGTTTGAGATTACCCTCGAGCCTTTTGCTGACAGGGTTGAGTTCCGTCACACAACTACTCTCGGATTCAATGCTGAAGGTCAGGTTATGGCTTCCACCGAATACATTGACGGCGGTGCCATCATTACCGTACTCGCCGCAGAGGGCTATGTAATCCGTGCCCTTGGCTTCGACGGAGAGTGGCACGATGGGGATTTTGCTGACTGGGTGCACCTTGAGAAGATATCCACTAGCGGGGATTCCTATCTGAAGACTGAGCTTTGGATGCTTACCGTGGATGCCAACACTTCTGAGGAAAGAGTGGCAGACATACTCGTTCTCCCGGCTTCGCTTGCATCCCTGTCGGCTGCGGATCTTTGCGTCAGTGATGACGGATGTCCTTTCAAGGAGGAGATCCAGCCTTACCTGCTTGGACGTCTTACCCAGCTCGGCGCTCAGGTCGGACCTGGCGAGGGACAGGGTGTGCTGATGATTGACCCTGCCTATGATACCTACGAGGCTACACTTAAATTCCTTGAGGATAGCTGGCTTAAGTACGAGTTCGAGACAGACCAGTTCTACGAGCTTGTCTACACCCACGAGGAGTGGTCTGAAACCCAGATTCTTTCAAGCATTCCTATTGCAAGCGCTCAGGTTCTTGACTTCTATCTCGCACCTGTAGAAGGGTCCTTCTGGGCAGAAACCTGGGTAAGGGCTGACGGAAGCGCTTTCAAGGTGAACTATGATCTCTCCAGCTATCAGAGGGTTGGAGCTGCCGACGAGGAACTTGTTCCTGAGTGTTTCGTCGGTCTGCTCGATGCGGAAGGCAATATTATCGCTGTCATCGATTTCAAGGTTGATGTGGAGTTTGCCGGTGACGGTGAGGCACTTACCCTTGAGGGTGAAGGCGGTACTGCAGAGAAGCTCAGCAGCGGAGACATGTACTACTTCATAGCTTCAGAGTATGGCGTTGAGGATGTTTATGACGTAAATGTCACTGTTGCGAATGCCGTAATCAAGCTCGCCAAAGCACCTTCTTCCATCAATGTTTACAAGGTGGATATGGAAAACGGTTCAATGGTCAGCAATGACCAGCTCTACCTCGAGGGCGGCATGGACAACAGTTTCACCTGCTATGTTTCCAAGGATATAACTGAAACCACCACATGGCTTATCGTATTCAAGGACGCCAATTGGGTCAACTATCTTGCAGTGCTCTTTACCTATACTCCCGGCCAGAGTGCGGCTCCTTTCAGTTTCGCATATCCTGACTATGTTCAGAACGCCACCCTCTCTCCTTACACAGGAGAACTCCTGGGGGCGATAAAGACTGAGCACTACGGTATTCAGGAAAGCGCCATCTACGAACTCAAGTACACAGGCGAGCCTCAGATGGCCCTCATCAATGTCCCTGGGGAGCCGTTTTCAAATGCTGCCTGGAACAATTATCCTTTTGATCCTGAGTACTGGCTCACTTACGAAATGGAAGGTACAAACCAGATGTATGTCAATATTACAAAGGCCGGTGAGTCTGACTGGTTTGTATGGAATGACGCTTCCGGCATGCCGAGCTGCGTTCTTGTTTGTACAGCGGAAATCAACTGACATTAAATAATGGTTTTCTCCAAAATATTCAAATCAGCATTTTTGACCGTGGCCGTTGCCGCGCTGTCCGTTTCCTGTGCCCGTGAGCAGGCTCCGGACTTCAGGGACAGCGGCTACGGCTACATACAGTTCAAAGTTTACAAGGAAGCCTCCTACACCAAGGCTTCCGGCCTCGATTACCTTGCGGATGCATCGAAGGTGATGGTAATGCTCAAGTACGACGACGTGCAGATCAGCCAGACCCTCACCCTTTCCAGCTCCGGAAGCGAGGCCGCTGAATACGGTGTACGCAGTTCAAAACTCAAGCTCCTGGCCGGGCATTACTCGGTAATGGCCTACACCATTTTCGACAAGCTAGACGAGGAGGTGTACAAGGGAGGTGCAATGGGAGAGTTCGATGTGGTCGAGGGTGGTCTTACCGTCCATGACCTGCTCGCCGAAGTTACCCCTAGAGGCAAGGTGCGCTTCAGTTTCAGCAAGTATTTCCAGTCCGGCACCAAGGCCGCATCCAGGGAATACACCTTCGATGAAATCGCTAAGGCCGATCTGAGCCTGAAGAACAGCGCCACGGGTGTCCGTACTGCCGTAAAGGGCCTGAAGACCAAATTCTCCACCCATTTCTACGACAAGGACGAGGTGGAGGACGGCTATCAGACCTCCAGCCTCAGCTGCGACTCGCTTGTCAGCCTGAGAGCCGGAAGCTATGTGGTGGAGAATTACACCCTCTATGACTCCGACGGCAAGCTGCTCGAACTCGCATCCCCTCTGCAGGAGTGTGCCTTCGAGCTGGCGGACAACGGGAGTGCCGAGGTTGAGGTGCCTGTGACTTTGAACGAAGCGGCCGAGTATCTCAAGGACTACCTTGCCCTTAGGGCAATATGGGAGTCCCTTGACGGCCCGTCCTGGTACTATTTTGGGGAAGACTGGCCTGACGGCTCCAACTGGGACTTCAACAAGTCTCCTGACCTTTGGGGAGAGCAGCCGGGCGTGCAACTGCACGGCAACGGAAGGGTTGCCCTTATCAACATAAGCGACTTCGGTTTCAGGGGAGATCTTTCCCCTGAAATCGGTCAGCTTACCGAACTTGTCGAACTCTATCTGGGCTCGCACAACGACCTGAACCTAGTGGAGTACGACCCTACAATGGAGCGCAGCGCCAGCAAGGCGGAGCGTTTCGAAAGACACAAGGAGCTGCTCTCCATGCTGCATCCTGCCCGCCAGCTCTCCGAGCCTGTGGCAAGAGCCCTCAAGGAGCACTCCATTAGCATTCCGGAGATTGCCTTGTACGACCGCTACAGCGAGGCTCAGATTCTCGAAATGGAGAATGCTTCCGTTTCGCCTCTTGACATCACGATTGGCAAGAAGTGCAACGGACTCAAATCCATTCCTGAAGAAATCGGCAAGCTCAAGAAGCTGGAAAGGCTGTACATAGCCAACGGAGAGATTGAGACTCTCCCTGCCGGGATGGCAGAGCTGGAATCCCTGCTTGAACTTGAAATCTATAACTGCCCTATGATGAAGACCTGCCCTGAGGTTATAGGACAGCTCCCGAAGCTTGAGGTCCTGAACATGAGCAGCAATCCTCAGATGCTCGACGGGCAGCCTGAGAAGGTGATAGATCTCCTTTCCAAAGGCCCTGCAGCCGAACTGATTCAGATTATCTATCTGAACAAGGGAAATATGCAGGTTCTGGACGGCGAGGCCATTTCACGTATGAAGAAAATTGGTCTTCTGGACCTCTCAGATAACAGAATTGAGACCATCACCGCTCCTTTCGGAGCTGAAGTGGGACCTGTCCAGCTGTATCTGGGCAACAACAGGCTTTCCTCTTTCCCTGTGGACGAGAACGGAATTTTCTGCAGGATGGACGATATCGAGACCTTCAGTGTTACCAACAATCTTTTCACTGAACTCCCGGACATCTTCTCTGCCAAGTCCATTTTCATCATGGGCTCGGTGGATTTCTCTTTCAATCACATCTCGGGCGTACAGAATGCCGGCAATGGCTACAAGGGCCTGAATGTGACCACACTTACATTGAACAACAATGCGGAGCTTACCGAATTCCCGGCCTGCTTCGCCCAGTCCGGTTCGATCATTTCGAACTACGCCCTCAGGGGATGCTCCCTCGAGAGCTTCGAGAAGGGTGCTTTCGTCGGGGACAAGGTGGTGAACATACAGTCACTCGACCTGTCCTACAACCATCTCACTTCGGTCTCCGACGAACTGATAGCTACCAATGTCCCTTATCTCTACGGAGTGGACCTTTCCTACAACCGTCTGCCGAAATTCCCGTTCGGTCCTCTGGACTGCGCCAACCTTACGGTCTATGGAGTGAGGGCCCAAAGGGATGCCGAAGGCAATCGCTGTCTGAGCGAGTGGCCTACCGGCATTTACAAGCACAAGGGACTTCGTGGCCTCTACCTCGGTTCCAACGACCTGGGCAAGGTGGACGATACCATTTCCACATTGATCTATTTCCTGGACATCAGTGACAACCCTAACATCGTTTTCGATGCCAGCGACATTTGTGCGGCTTATGCCAACAGGGTTTATTACCTGATTTATGACAAGTCCCAGGAAATACGCAACTGTGAATACATAGAACTTGATTGATGATGAACAAGAACAGCATATACTCATTTGCGGCGCTTGCCCTGCTTTGCAGCTCTGCCATTTCCTGTGTGGAAGACCCCGTGCCGTCTTTCGGCGTGGACAGGGATTCCATTGAAGTCGGGGCTGAGGGCGGAAACGAGCCTTTCAGGCTGGAGTCGGGCGAGAGCTGGGTTGTAAGGACCCAGGAGCCTTGGCTGACAGTGAGTCCTGCCAATGGAAACGGTTCCACGGATTGCACCGTGATGGTGGATTCCGCCCTGGCTTTCACTCCGAGGGAAGGGGTCATAAGGATTGAACTGCTTTCTACCGGTGAGAGAAAGGACATAAAGGTGAGCCAGAAGGGTTTCGATTACAGGATAGATGCCGGTACGACGGAATTCAGTCTTGCTAACTTTGCCCCTTACGGAGAGCGATATTTCGAGCTTGAAGTGCAGACCAATGTACCATTCAGCGTGGATATACCTTCTGAGGACCGCAATTGGCTTTCCTGCACTATGCCGGAGCTGGTGCTTGACCGTGGCGCACGCCCGCGCAAGCTCAAGCTGCGTTTTGATTGGGAAATGAACTACAATCAGAGCCCGCGCGAAGTGCAGGTCAGGCTGAATCCTGTGGAGAGCGGCCTTCAGGTTGTCGGCAACGGAGTGCTGAAGGTCAGCCAGCAGGCAGCCGAGACCATTGAAATCGGTGTTAAGGGAGATTCCCTTGCGCTCATAGCCATCAACAGGGTGCTTAACTGCATGTCCACTTACGACACCTCCGAGAGGATGGAGTTCTGGAACGGTGTGACCGTCTGGAAGTCCGGTCCTAACAAGGGCCGTGTGCGCTCCGCCAATTTCTATCTATTTGACACCAAGGAGGGCTTGCCTTTCCAGGTGCAGTATCTGACTGCCGCTGAGGAGCTTATCTTCTTCGGCAATACAAACACCTTCCTCAAGGACCTGGATCCGGGGGAGCATATCTGCAAGCTTACCAATCTCAAGAGGCTGGGCATAAGCGCCTACGGCCTCGTGTCCCTGCCGGACGCGCTTGTGAATCTCAAGGACCTGGAGTTCCTGGACATCTCGGGAAACAATTTCGAGTCTGTGCCTGAGATTCTCTGCAGGGAGAACTTCCCCAAGCTGCACAGCCTGATTATGAACGCGAATATGCGTTACACCTTCTCCGACCTGTCCCTTGCCACCAAGGACAATCTCGGAGGTCTGATCAACGAATCGGATACCTGCGAGGACGGCAGCAGGGGATTCCCGAAGAGGTTCCTGCGCTGGAGCGAACTGGACACCCTGGTGTTCTCTGTGAACTACCTGCAGGGTAGCATACCATCTCTGGAAGACGACCCTGATTTCCCTAAGTGGACAGCCGAGGAGGTACACGCTTGCGACACCCTGCCGGATCGTCTTATAGGCCTTCCTAAGGTTCTGCCCAATACAAAGCTGCTCACCATGAACCTGAACCGCCTGAGCGGGGAACTGCCGGACTGGCTGCTCTACCACCCTTGCCTGGACCTCTGGGTTCCGGATGCGCTGGTATTCCCTCAGGACGGAAGGGATGCACAGGGCAATGCCTGCGGGTTCAGCAATACTCCGGCCAATCTGGATTATTACTACGCGGAGTACGTCAACAAGAGGTACAATCCGAAGAACAATACGACTGAATGAATATGAAGAAGACAAGTATAGCAATACTGGCGGCGCTGTCCCTGATTGCCTGTACTCAGGCTGATGAGTTCGCCCCTGTCCCGGAGCCTCAGACCCAGGTGCTGGATGATGACGTGGTCAGGGGAGAGGTCCTGGTGCGCTTCGATGAGGGCGTTGCGGACATTCTCGATCGGGCGGGACTTACGAAGAGCGGACCTTCCAACGCCTTTGCAAGCTGCGCCATTCCTTCGGTGGAAGAGGTGCTTGCCATTGCCGGTAAGTATCAGATAGAGAGGGTATTCCCCGTGGACAGCCGCAGCGAGGAGACTGCCCGTCGCGAGGGCCTTCACCTCTGGTACAGGGTCAGCTTCGATGAGAATGCCCCTATGGAGCAGATTATCCGCGAGCTTTCATCTCTTGGCGAAGTGAGCACGGTTAACTGCAACCGCCGCCTTAAGAAGGCCTGGTCAGGCAAATCCGTAGCCTTCGACCCTGAGCAGCCGCGCACCCGCGCAGGGGCCGGTTCCCAGCGTTTCAATGATGCAGGTCTTGCCTATCAGTGGCATCTGGTCAATGACGGAAGCCTGCGTCCAAGCAAGTTCGTAGCAGGAGCCGACGTGGGAGTGAACCAGGCTTGGGATCTTTGTACCGGCGACCCTTCAATCATCGTCGCTGTGCTCGACGAGGGCGTGGACTTCACCCACCCCGACCTCAAGGATGCGATGTGGGTGAATGAGGGCGAAGTATGGCGCTCTCACGAGGATAATGACGGAAACGGCTATGCGGGTGATGTGTATGGTTACAATTTCGCCCTCGGTACCGGCATCATTTCGACAGATGATATCAACGACAGCGGACACGGCAGCCATGTGGCGGGCGTAATCGGAGCTGTCAACAACAATGGTAAGGGCATCAGTTCCATTGCCGGAGGAGACGGTTCCTCGAAGGGAGTGCGCCTGATGAGCTGCCAGATTTTCTCCGGCGTGAAGAGCGGAACGGTGCTGGATGAGGTCAGGGCAATCAAGTATGCCGCTGACAATGGGGCAGTTGTCCTGCAGTGCAGCTGGGGTTACACCTCTGGAGCCGCCAATGCCTATGACTGGCAGCCTATGTACACCAATGATGAGCAGTGGATGACGGACAATGCCCTGGAGCGCAAGGCTCTGGACTATTTCATCCATAATGCGGGCTCGCCTGACGGGGTAATCGAAGGTGGCATAGCAATCTTTGCCGGAGGCAATGAGAATGCGCCTATGGCAGGGTACCCGGGCGCGTACGGGGACTTCGTGTCAGTGGCCGCTACCGCCGGAGACTTCACCCCTGCGGTCTATACTAACTACGGCCCGGGCACTACCATATCCGCCCCTGGCGGGGACCAGGACTATTATTATGAATATGGTGACGGGACGGATCGCGGCGCAGTGGGCTGCGTGCTCTCCACCCTTCCGTTCAATGTTTCGCCGGTTGGCTACGGCTATATGGAAGGCACTTCCATGGCCTGCCCGCATGTCTCGGGAGTCGTCGCGCTCGGCCTTTCATATGCTGCGAAGCTGCATCGCCATTTCAAGGCCAGCGAGCTGATTGAGCTGCTTTATAGCAGCGCTACGCCGCTGGAGCAGTTCTGGAATACCGAGGATCCGAAGTACTACTACAAATATGTTGTGGACCTGGGTCTGAACTACCGCAATTCCATGAATCTGAACTCGTACAGGGGCAAGATGGGGCACGGCCAGGTTAACGCCAAGGCCTTCCTTGATGCTGTTGCCGGTGCCGGTGCGCCTATGACTTTCCCTAATGTGCTGGTGTCTGCGGGCGCAAAGACCGTCCTCGAGCTGTCGCTGTATTTCGATGCACCGGCTGGGGCCGTGGTGAGTGTCGCCGATGAAAGCGTTGCGCAGGCTTCCGTGGAGAAGGGGCGTTTGGTTGTGAAGGGTCTTGCCCAGGGGCAGAGCGCGGCTTCCATTACCGCGGACGGCAAGACTTGCGATTTTGTGATTACTGTTAGAAATGACGGTCCGGCCGGAGGCTGGCTGTAGATTGTTTGCGCTTTGAAGAAGTTCTGGTTGATAGTGCTATTGTGCGGGATGCCGGTTGGCTCGGTGGCTGCTGGTTCGGTGGCTGCTGCTGGTTTTAGCGGTGTGGCTGTGGCTGGTGAGGTAGCTGCGGTTCCGGTTGGGGGCGGGCAGATCAGGATCGTGCCCCGCGAGCGGCTGGAATTGCATCTCAGTGCCGATTCCCAATACCTTGAGTTCGGCACGAGGGAGCTGAATTTGCCTCCGTTGAGCGAGGATTCGGAGCCCGTGACTGTGGCGTTCCCCGTGAAGAACGTTTCCAGCCAGACTATCTATCTGACAAGAGTGGCTTCTTCCTGCTCCTGCCTGGAACCTGAGCAGTTCGATGGTATTTTGAAGTTGAGAGCGGGGGAGAGTTCGGAAATCCGTGCCGTCTATAATCCGGAAGGCCATCCCGGAAAGTTCAGCAGGAAGCTTTCCGTCTATACTGCGGCGAGTGAGGATACTCCGGCGGCAGTTTTGACTGTCAATGCGGATGTAGCCTGGAGCAGCGATCCCCAGATCGAGTTCCCTGTGCGTTGCGGCAATCTGCTTCTCGCACGAGGGGAGGTGACGCTGTCGGGAGGGGAGGAGTTGCTAGCTGGAAAGGAGTGGCCCGCTGGCAAGACGGAAACCGTCAGCATACGATGCTACAATGCTTCGTCCAAGGCTATGAGGCTCTCAGCCCAGACCGATTTCGTGCCTTTCCCCGTGGTGATGCATTGCGAACCTCAGGTGCTTCGCAGCGGTGAGCGTGGGAGAATAGTGCTGGAGATTGGAGGTGGTGCCGGCGTTGCCGGTGGGGTCGCTTCCGGAGAGTATCCGATTTATTTGAAGGGTTGCGGCGCCCGTCCGTCCGAATCGAAAATTATACTGAAAATCAAGTGATTATGAAGCATATTTCTAAAATACTGTGTATTGCCGGCCTTTTGTGTGCGATAGCTTGCGTCAAAGAGGAGCAAGTTGGTGAGCCTCAGCTCGAGGTGAACAGAAACAATATTTCCGGAGAGTGGGAGCTCGTGGAGTGGAACGGCAATTCGCTCGAGGAGGGGACTTTCTTCCGCATTACCCTTGTGCGTAATGACGGCACCTTCACCATTGTGCAGAACATGGATGCTTTCCCGGAGATACCGCGTGAAATCACCGGCCGCTATGATCTTTCTGAAGATGAGGTCTATGGTTCAGTCATTACCGGCATCTATGACCACGATTCCGGCTTCTGGTCCCACAAGTACTCCATCACGGTGCTCACTTCCAGAATGATGAAGTGGGTCGCAGTCGATGACCCTTCCTTTGTCCAACTCTTCGAAAGGGTGCAGTAGCAATCCAGCCGGAGTTGCATCCCTGCTGGGCACATCCCAGCGTCAGAACCCACGCAGCACCCCGCAGCACTACCCACGCAGGTCTTCGAGCAGGTCCCGGTAGAGGTTCAGAAGGCGGTTGAAAAGAAGATAGAAGGGGACGAAAACCGGGAGCAGAAGCCGGAGGGCGAAACTGACGGTATGGGTCCAGGCTTTGTCTTTCAAGCGACTGACTATCAGCACTTCAGGAAGCCATATCGGAGCGGCTGGCACAATGCAGGCTACAAACAGCGGCAGTGAAAGCAGACTCACAAGACTCCTCAGCACAAGGCGGTCATGACGCCTTTCAGGGATTCTCCCGATAAGCGAAAGCAGCTCCTCCCTCAGGTCAGTGCACAGGCTGCGATACACCTCATTCTCGCTGCACCCGGTCCTCGAGGCAAAATATTCCCCCAGTTCAATGCTCTTCCCAATTCGTATGGCAGCCCGGCCGCCCTCGCGGAAAAAGTACTCATAGTCAATGCCTACCGGCACGATATAGACCTTCTTGCCATTCGCGTCGAGCGCCATCTTGCTGATGCGGAATATACCCTTCTTTACGGGCAGCATACCCCTTTGCGCGCGGTGAGTGCCCTCGCTGAAAATGCAGAACGGCACCATATGGTCCATGCACTCGACGATCTGCCCGAAGCTCTCGTAATTGCCTGCCACCTCCTTCAGGCCATCCCTTTCGCGGGCTAAGGGAAGGATGCGCAGCCAGCGGAGAACCGAGGCGATTTTGGGGTTTCGGAATATGTCGAAGCGTGCTGCAAACGCCACGCTTTCGTGCCTGATGAGCAGGATCATAAGCGGATCCATGAGCGCAGCGCAATGGTTCGGCGCATACATGATGCTCCCGTCCGCAGGGATATTCTCCCTCCCGCTGATCTCAAGATGCGAAAAGGAGCTGCGCGTCGTGAAGTCCACCCAGTAGCGGAGGACGTCGTACCATTTGTCACTTTCCCATATTTTTCTCATAGCGCATCCGTTTTACCTTTGTTTCCTGCGGTCCAGCAGATTGCACAGGCCGCTCACGCTCAAGCCTGATATAATATGCCATATGCCCCACCACGCCGTGATGACCAGGGTGCCGCCGTGCGGCGGGAAGCTGTCGAAGATGCCGGTTCCCAGCAGTAGCACTAGGCCCAGACCGCTGTTCTGAATGCCGGTTTCGATGGTAAGCGTCCTGCGGTCTGCGGTACTGAGCCTGGAGACCTTGCCCACGCTCCAGCCTATCCCGAGGGCCAGCAGATTATGAACCAGCACCACGAGGAAGATGTAGCGTATGCATTTGAGGAAGGCATCTATGTTGCCCATGAATGAGAGCACCACCATTGCTATAAAGAATATGATGCTGAAATACTGGAACGGCTTCTTTAGCTTCTGCGCAAGCCCGGGCAAGAAATGCGAAGTCAGGATGCCGAGGCTAAGCGGCACGCCTAGCAGAATCACTACAGTCTTGAAGACGTCCCAGAGCGGGATTGCCAGTTGCGGCAGGGTGGAAGCGATGCCGCTGACCTGCAGATACAGATTGCCGTAGAGCCAGAAATTGAAAGGAGTGATGAATATGGCTAGAGCCGTGCTGATTGCCGTAAGGCTTACGGAAAGCTCGACATTGGCCTTCGACAGGGAGCTTATGAAGTTGGATATGTTGCCTCCCGGGCAGGACGCAACCAGTATCATGCCCATAGCCATGGTCCAGCTGATGCTGTCTTTCAGACAGAGGGCAAGCAGGAAAGTGAACAGCGGAAGAAGTATGCACTGGCACAGCATTCCCAGCAGCACGGACTTCGGCTTGGTAAATACGTCCCTGAAGGTTTGCGGTCTGATGCCGAGCGCGACGCCATACATCACGAACGCCAGGACTATATTGATGGTATTCATACCTCCCGCATTGAGGCTGACACTGATGCTGTCTATTGTATTGGCGATTTGAGTATTCATACCATAAAATTAGTCAATATTTTTCAATTCCCATCAGGAATGCTAGTTCAAATCCTTTTCGGAGTACTTCTGGAAAGCCAGAAGTATGCCGGCGAGGGCAATTCCAAGGCCAATAAGGAGTTTCACTGCGCTAAGAGAGCCGTCAGCAATTATGTCAGCAGCCTCGGTGTATCCGAACGGGGTAATATATTTCAGAAAAGACGCAGGCTCGGCGATATTCGCAATGATGTTCATGAAATACAGCAGCAGCGCCAGTCCCAGGCCAATGCCCAATCCGTTTTCCCTGACGTGTAACGTCAGGAACTGCCCAACGTGCCTATTTGTGCTCTCATGGCAGTTGTTCAAAATCGTTTGGTGAAAGTACCCCCTCTGGAAGGCCCTGTAGGGCACATCGCTCACCAAACGATTTGGCACAATGACTCCAACAGATAGCACAACGCTTTTCGGCCATGCTCATTGCGGCAAAAGCGCAATATGAAACATTTTGTTCAATGTTTACTAAATTTGCAGAAAGACACTAACGCACTATAACTCCATTATACCCTATGCTGAAAAAAGCAATTCTTTCAATGGCGGCATTGGCGGCTTGCACG
>CAKMNE010000022.1 GCA_927798505.1 uncultured Bacteroidales bacterium | reverse complement strand
AAACGCTGCCAGAGGTCAGGGTTCTTGACCTTCTTCCAGTCTTTCAGTATCCATTTCTCCAGCCAGCCTTCGGTGATGGCATTGACCACGTACTTGGAGTCACTCCAGACCTCGACTCTGGCGTTATCCCACTTGATGGCCTCCAAGCCGACAATCACAGCAAGAAGTTCCATCCTGTTGTTGGTGGTCTTTGCAAATCCTCCGCTGATTTCCTTCACGAAAGTGCCGCATTTGAGCACCACTCCATAGCCTCCCGGGCCGGGATTTCCGCTCGCTGCACCATCCGTATACAGATAAATTGTAGGTCTGCTGTCCATTTGTGCAAATTTAACTATTTTTGTGGAAAATACTTCAGCAAATGAACGTCTTGGTCACAGGCTCCAACGGTCAGTTGGGGACAGAACTCCGAAGGCTTGCCCTCGACAGCCCACATCATTTTATTTTCACGGACATCAACAGTCTTCCGGGAGTGGAAACTGTGTATCTGGACATAAGCGACAGGGCGTCAATAGACATCATTGCCGAGTCCGAGAAGGTTGACATCATCGTTAACTGTGCAGCCTACACTGACGTGGAAAGGGCTGAGAGTGAGATAGATATGGCCATGCTCCTGAATCATCAGGCGGTCGAGAACCTCGCCGGAGCCGCCGCATCCAGAGATGCCGCGCTAATCCATATCTCCACAGACTACGTCTTTTCGGGCGAGGGCAACCTCCCCATACGCGAGGACGCCGTACCTGCGCCCAAGGGCGTCTACGGCAGCACCAAGCTTGCCGGCGAGAAGGCGCTCCAGAAGTCAGCTTGCCGCAGTGTAATCGTGCGCACCTCCTGGCTCTATTCGCCTTACGGGCGCAACTTCGTCAAGACCATGCGCAGCCTGATGCGCAGCGGACGCGAGCTCAAGGTGGTCTATGACCAGCTGGGCTGTCCTACCTATGCCGCTGACCTGGCTGATGCCTTGATGCATATAATACATGGACCGCGCATCGAAGGAAATACCATCTACCATTATTCGGATGAAGGTGCCGTAAGCTGGTACGATTTTGCCCAGGCCATCAGGGAACTCTCCGGCTATGATTGCCGCGTAGTCCCTTGTCTTACAGGTGAATACCCTACAAAAGCCCGCCGCCCTCATTACTCCGTGCTAGACAAGAGTGCCATCAAGCGGGCCTACAGGCTGGAGATTCCGTATTGGCGCGATTCGCTTGCGCGATGCATTGACAGGATGGATGACGGCCTATGAAAAAAGTTCTTCTATTGCTCGCGCTCTGCTTCCTGCCCCTGTTTGGAAGGGCTCAGAGCCATGAATTCAGCTATCCCGAGACCTGGATGCAGTTTACTCCCGTGGCATTTCATCTGGGAGCTGCGGAGCTTGGCCTGAAATGCGAAAGCAGTTTTGCCGAAAGGGCTGTGACAGCCACTTTGGCATATGGCACCCAGACAGTAATCTGCTATACCCTCAAGTCCCTCATCAGGGAAGAGCGGCCGGACGGCAGCCGCATGAATTCCTTTCCTTCGGCGCATACAGCCGCAGCCTTTACCGGTGCGGAGTTGATACGCTCCGACTATGGCAACGGGCCGGGAAGCGCTTTTTACGCCTGCGGCATATACGTCGCTGCCATGCGGGTTCAACACCAGCGCCACTGGTGGTGGGACACTGTGGCAGGAGCCACAATAGGAGTTGCGAGTGTGTTTATTGCCCGGGCACTGGAGGAACCCGTATGGGAACTGCTGGAATCCTGGGGGCTTAAGCGCTGCGGCGAATCACTAAGCCTTGCGCCCACCCACGACCCTGCATCAGGAGCCCTCTGCGCCAGTGTGGCGATAAGGTTTTAAGACACTGTTTAATGTGTTATTTCTTCAATTAAAGACTGTATGCCGGAATAGTCGTAGCCCCTGGAAAGGGCGAAACGGATGAGTTTCAGCCGGCCCTGCGGGTCATCGCAGAGGCTGCGCCATTTGCTGCGCAGCATTTTCTCAAGCTTGGCATCGGCTCTCTCACTGTCAATCTCCTGAAGAGCCTCGTCGGCAATTTCCCTGGAAATACCCTTTGCCGCCAGGGCCATGCGGATTTTAACAGGTCCCCAGCCGGTGATGGAAGACTTTTCACGGGCAAAAGCCGCAGAATAGCGTCTGTCATCGGCATAGCCATCCTCCACCAGCGAGGCAACAATCTGCTGTGCAGCCTCAGGAGCCGCAATATAGCCCTCCCTTGAGGCAAGCGCCTTCTGAGCCTTCCCAAGCAAATCCTTGGTGCAGCACTCCTGCTTTGCACAGAGAGTCTGCAGTCTTGACAGTATCTTTTTCTGAACTTCATCCATAGCTCCACAAATTTAGGAAATATCTTCGACATCTGTTTTTCGTTTGTCCGGGAGTGATACTTTTACTACATTCGCAGCTGAATAACGAACTATTTATGGAACAGGACGAGCAGATGATGCGCGAGGCGCTCAGGGAGGCGCGCGCAGCAAGAGAAGAAGGCGAAGTGCCAATAGGGGCGGTCATTGCGTGCAGGGGCCGGATTATTGCCAAAGGGCATAATATGACAGAGCGCCTGTGCGACCCCACGGCTCACGCCGAAATGATTGCGCTTACCGCGGCCACAGAGGCCCTTGGCGGGAAGTATCTTCAGGACTGCACCATATATGTAAGCGTTGAGCCTTGCCCCATGTGCGCAGCGGCCCTCGCCTGGGCGCAGATAGGGACTATAGTCTATGGTGCCGACGACCCCAAGAGGGGCTATTCACAATTCACCCCTTCCCTGCTCCATCCGAAGACGGAAGTCAGAAAAGGGGTAATTGCTCAGGAATGCTCGGAAATTGTTACCGATTTCTTTGCATCCAAAAGGAAAGTCTAGAGAGATCTCTTGATTTCCACTATAGTAAAGGCCTCGATAATATCGCCTTCCTTGATGTCATTGTAACCGGCTATTGACATACCGCAGTCACGGCCGGCCGCAACCTCCTTCACGGCATCCTTACCGATTTGCAGGGAAGCAAGTTCCCCGGTGTAAATCACAATACCGTCGCGGATCAGACGAACCTTGGACTTCTGCACCATCTTGCCGTCGCGGATGACGCAACCGGCAATGGTACCGACCTTGGATATCTTGAAGGTCTGCTTAACCTCGGCGGTTGCGATAACCTCCTCCTTCTTCTCCGGTTCCAGCATACCCTCGATACCGTCCTTGACATCGTTGATACAGTCGTAGATGACAGAGTAGAGGCGGATTTCGATGCCTTCCTTCTCGGCGGCACGGCGGGCATCCACGGACGGACGCACCTGGAAACCGACTATCACGGCATCGGAAGCCTGGGCGAGCAGGATATCAGACTCGGATATTCCTCCGACAGCCTTGTGGATTACATTGACCTTAACCTCCTCGGTAGAAAGCTTGATGAGCGAATCGGAGAGAGCCTCAACGGAACCGTCCACATCACCTTTGACAATGATATTGAGTTCCTTGAAGTTGCCGATTGCAATGCGGCGGCCAATTTCCTCAAGGGTCATATGCTTCTGAGTCTTGATGCCCTGGATTCGGATAAGCTGTTCTCGCTTGTTGGCGATGGATTTTGCCTCCCTTTCGTCTGCAAGCACATTGAACTTCTCACCTGCCGCAGGAGCACCGTTGAGTCCGAGAATGGATACAGGAGTGGAAGGACCGGCCTCCGTAACTTTCTGTCCACGTTCGTTGAACATTGACTTTACGCGGCCGTAATTGCTTCCGCAAAGGATGCAGTCACCGACATGCAGAGTACCCTGCTGTACAAGTATGGTAGCAAGATAGCCGCGGCCCTTGTCGAGGGAAGACTCGATGACGGCACCGCTGGCAAGCTTGTTCGGATTTGCCTTCAGATCGAGAAGGTCGGTCTCGAGAAGCACCTTTTCAAGGAGTTCCTCAACTCCTATTCCCTTCTTTGCTGAAATTTCCTGGCACTGGTACTTTCCTCCCCAGTCCTCCACGAGTATGTTCATCTCTGAGAGCTGGCGACGTATAGTGTCAGGATTTGCGCCCGGCTTATCTATCTTGTTAATTGCAAATACCATAGGCACATTTGCGGCCATAGCGTGGTTGATTGCTTCCGTGGTCTGTGGCATCACAGCGTCATCGGCTGCGATAATGATGATCGCAAGGTCCGTCAGCTGGGCTCCACGGGCACGCATTGCGGTGAAGGCCTCGTGGCCAGGGGTGTCGAGGAAGGTGATGCGACGACCGTTCTCAAGGGTAACATTGTAGGCACCGATATGCTGGGTAATACCTCCAGCCTCACCGGCAATCACATTTGATTTGCGGATATAGTCGAGAAGGGAGGTCTTACCGTGGTCAACATGGCCCATCACTGTGATAATCGGCGGACGGGTTACGAGATCCTCCTCGCGGTCTGCCTGCTCCTCAAGTTCCTCGGTAATCTCAGCGGTGACAAATTCAACCTTGTATCCGAACTCCTCTGCCACAAGCACGAGGGTCTCGGCGTCGAGGCGCTGGTTGATGGAAACCATAAGGCCAAGACTCATACAAGCTCCGATAACCTTCACCACAGGAGTGTTGTTCATAAGGGTAGCAAGGTCGTTGACGGTTACGAACTCGGTCACTTTGAGGACCTTGTTCTCCGCCGCCTGCTGCATCATCTCGTCCTGTGACTTGAGAGCAGCCGCTTCCCTCTTCTCCTTGCGGTACTTGGCACCGAAGTTATTCTTCTTGTTTTCATTCATCTTGGCATAGGTCTCCTTGACCTGCTTCTGAATCTGCTTCTGCATCTCCTCCTGCTGAGCCTCAGTAAGGGCAGGGCGGAAGGCGGCATTGTCTTTTCCACCACGGTCGCGGCGGTTCTTCTTGCCTCCGGAAGCCTGTGCAGGCTCGTTCTTGCGTGCATTTGTTGCACGGTTGTTGGATGCATTCTTGCCAGCCTGCGCAAGATCCACTTTCTGCTTGTTGATGCGCTCATGCTTCTTTGCAGGCTTGCGGTCGAACTGACTGAGGTCGATCTTTCCCACAACCTTGAGAGGAGAAGTCTGGCCAGCCGGGGTTGGAGCTGGCTCCTCTTTCTTTTCTACAGGTACAGGTTCAGGCTCGGACACAGGTTCCGGCTGCGGCTCAGCCACCGGCTCGGGCTGAGGTTCCGGCTGAGGCTCCGGCTGTGGCTCCGGCTGAGGTTCCGGCTCCACCACAGGCTCAGGTTCAACCACCGGCTGCGGCTCCACTACAGGTTCCGGCTCAGCTACCGGCTCCGGTTCCACCACGGGTTCAGGTTCCACCACTGGCTCAGGTTCCGGCTGTGGCTGTGGCTGAGGTTCAACCTTCTTGTCGTTGATAAAGGTATTGCTCTTGATGGTAATTATCTGCTCAGGTTCTTCTTCGAATTCCTCTTTCTTCTTCTTACCGCTCTTCTCCAGTATCTCGGAAATCTTGATATCAACCTGTTCGGCCGCCTTTTTCGCCTCGAGATCCTTGCCGAATGCCTTCTCGATATCAGGCATCAGGTCTTCCGACACCTTGGCGTTTGGATTGGCGTCAACCTCAACCCCCTTGCCCTGCAGGAATTCCACAAGGTTGGACAGGCCGATGTTGAACTGCCTCATTATTTTGTTAAGTCTGATTTCTGCCATATATAACCCCTTTAGTTTTATTAATCTTCAAACTCGGCCTTGAGTATGTTGAATACCTCCTCGACTGTTTCATCTTCGAGGTCAGCCCTCTTGGCAACATCTTCCTGAGTGAATGCAAGCACATCCTTGGCTGTATCGCAACCGATATGCTTGAGCCTGTCGATAACCCACTGGTCAATAACATCAGAGAACTCGTCGAGTGCGACATCCTCATCCTCCTCAGCTCCCTTAGGAAGATCGCGCCATACTTCAATCTGGCGGTCAACAAGCATACCTGCGAGGGCGATGTTGCAGCCTCCGCGACCGATTCCCTTGCGGACTTCGTCCGGTTCCATATAGACTTTCACCTTGTCATCAGGACCTGAGCCCATATCGATGGATGAGACCTTTGCAGGCATAAGGGCACGCTGAATCAGCAACTGCGGGTTCTGTGACCAAGGAATCACGTCGATGTTCTCGTTGTGGAGCTCACGGACAATGCCCATGATGCGGCCTCCCTTGACTCCTATGCAGGCTCCTACAGGATCCACGCGGTCATCATAGGATTCCACTGCGACCTTTGCCCTCTCTCCAGGGATGCGCACCACCTTGTGCACGGTGATGAGTCCTTCCGCAATTTCCGGCACTTCCTGCTCGAAAAGCTTTCCGAGGAAATCCGGCGAGGTTCTGCTCAGGATAATGTACGGAGTAGTGTTGTTGCGCATCTCCACGCTCTTGATGATTGCGCGGACAGTGTCGTTCTTTTTGAAGCGCTCGCCCGGAATCTGCTCATTCTTAGGGATATGCAGCTCATTGCCGTCCTCATCGAGGATGAGCACCTCCTTGCTCCAGGTCTGATAAATCTCACCGGTGAAGATTTGACCGACCTTCTCTGAGTACTTCTTGTAAACATTTGCCTTCTCGATGTCCATAATGCGACCCGCAAGATTCTGGCGTATGTTGAGTATTCCACGGCGCCCGAAGGACTCAAGCTTGATCTGCTTGGTGTACTGGTCCCCGATTTCATAGTCATCATCTCCGCTTTCGGCCTTGACCTGCTCGAGAGTCATCTCGGTGTTGGGATTCTCCACCTGCTCGACAATCTCGAAGTTCTGATAGATTTCGCAGGTTCCCTTATCGACGTTCACAATCACGTCGAAGTTGTCAGACGAGCCGTAAGTCTTGGCTATCTGGGTAAGGAAAACATCCTTGAGCACACCCATCATCACCGGGCGGTCAATGCTTTTTTCCTCCTTGAACACCTTGAAGGCGTCAATAAGTGTTACAACTGGTTCTTTTTCCATTTTGATATTTCTTGTTTTGTCTATTCGTCAATAGTCCTGAGAAGTTCATCAGCCTCGTCGGGGTCTATGCCGCGCGAACTGACGGTGAGGGAATAATCCTCGATATTGCGGTCGAAGGCTGCAAGAATGGCTCTGTGGACATATTCGCAGTCCTGAAGGTCAACCACCCCGTCCGCTTTGTCTATTGTCACTTCGAAAACATTGTCGTCGTCATCGAAGACCAGTTCGAAGACCTCGCAGCCCCTTTCGGCCGCCGCTTTTAGCAATACAGCTTCAAAATCCGATTTTTTCATATGCTTTCGTTCTGCTTCTTAAAAAAAGATAGGCGACCAAACCAGGTCTCCTATCTCCATCACGGGCACAAAGATACTAAAAAAAAACAATTATCCAAAGAAACAGATGCTCTCCGGGCCTTCGTTGAACAGCAGATCCATAACCGACAGCCCGCCCACGAAGCCGAACTTGTCCCGGAACACCTGCCAATACGGACGCCCCTGCCAGCAGGACGGCACTTTAGGATGGATGATGATACGATCCACCTCGCCCTGCGGGGCCTCCAGCAGAACCCCCGGGGACGGGATGCCAATTTTTCGGCAGAAGAATTCCGTGATGCGGGAATTCAGTTCCCACAGAGTCTGGGGATGCGAATCCAGAATGGCGAAGAGCTCGTCGCGATAATACTCGAAAAACGGGGATGAATAGTAGGCTGTCTCAATAGCATATTCGCTTCGGCGAACCCAGTCTGTCCTGTAGTCAACCAGCACCTCGGTAATGGCCCGTTTCCCGTCATGGACAACGGGAAAGCGAAGGTCCTCGGGACCGTTGGCGCCGAGTATCCGACAGCGGTTGCGCCAGCTCTGCTTCTGATAATGCTCAGTGCCGTCAATAAAAACAGAGCACTTTGCCAATTGGGCAAAGTACTCTATAGGGGGGAAATATGCTGTCGTAAGCAGTTTCATCAGAAACTACTCGATAAAGCCTTTCTCGCTGATATCGTTGGCACGGACGATTCCGCGCTTGGAGTTGCGGATGAAGTTTACTATTTCATCCTTCTCCGGACAGTCAGGGAAACCGGCAGCCACCTTTGCAATACCATCGGAAACATTGTTGCCCTGGTAGTAAACGGTATCATAGATATCCTTGATCATACGGATGGTATCGGAATCGAAACCGCGACGGCGCAGGCCAACGATATTCACGCCCGCATAGCAGATAGGATCACGGCCGCAGAGGGAATAAGGCGGGATATCCTTGTTGACTTTGCTTCCGCCGCCCACCATAGCGTGGGTTCCGATATGGGAGAACTGATGAACCACGGTGCTTCCTCCGAGTATTGCCCAGTCGTCGACGTCGGTCTCACCTGCTATGCCCACATAGCTGACGAGAATGCAGTGGTTTCCGACACGGCAATCGTGGGCTACGTGCACATAGGACATAATGAGAGTGTCATTGCCGACCTTGGTCACGCCCTTGCCGCTGGCCTTTGTTCCACGGTTGATGGTTGCGCACTCGCGTATGTTCACGCGGTCGCCAATCTCAACATAGGTAACCTCTCCGTCAAACTTGAGGTCCTGAGGCACGGCTCCGATGACAGCTCCGGGGAACACGTTGCAATCCTTTCCCATCCTGGTGTAAGGCAGTATGGTGGCGTGAGGATAGATATGGCATCCGTCACCTATTTCAACATTGTCGTCGATATATGCATATGGTCCAACTTCGACGTTATCTCCGAGCTTCGCACCCGGATGCACTGTTGCAAGTGGATGAATCTTGTTCATAACTAAATCAGTTTTGCTACTTTTGTATTAATGCCGTGTCCCGGCTTGTAAGCTATTACCTTGGCTTTGAGAAAGCCGCCGCACAGCCTCAGGTCTCCCATAATGTCAAGCAGTTTGTGCCTGCCGCACTCATCCGGGAAATGGAGTGCGATATGGCTCAGATACCCCTCTTCAACCTTGAGGTCCGGCATATTGAAGGTTTTGCGGAGACGGTTCATTATTATCTCCGGCACTTTCTTCTCAACTATCACTATGGCATTGTCCAGACTGCCTCCCTTGATGAGACCCAGACTTGCGAGAATCTGAATTTCGTGGAGGAAACAGAAAGTGCGGCAATGGGCAACCTGTGAAGCGTAATCAATGGACGGGTCCCACTTGACGGTCTGGACCCCGAGCACCTTGGAGTTGAAATCTATGGTCACTTCGTAGCTCGGTTCCTCGGCCGGTACAAGCTTGATATACGAACCTGACTTTTCGTCCTTGTACATGAACTCCTGTCCGATTTCGATATATTGTCTTTCAGCGTCCTGTTCTACAACTCCATCTTTCAGGAACGCATCCACATAAGGACCGGCACTGCCGTCCAGAATAGGGACCTCCTCAGCATCAATCTCAACCAGGGCATTGTCTATACCCAGGCCTGTCAAGGCCGAAAGCAGGTGCTCAATCGTTCCGACTGCAATTCTGCCGTTTGATATGGTGGTGCTGCGCGCTGTCAGGGAGACATTGGCAGCAATAGCGTCAATAAAAGCGTCTTCACCTACATCCGTCCTGTGGAAACGGACGCCGGTATTTGCGGGAGCCGGACAGACACGCATATGTGCGTACTTCCCTGAATGAAGGCCTGCGCCTTCAAACGAGCAGCATTCTTTAAGTGTCTTCTGGTTCATTCCGTAGTATTTTTGGGGCACAAAGATAGAAAAAGTTTTTTATTCTTCCCCACTTGCCTTGAATTTGGCATATGCCCTCATAAAGGTGGCCCTAGGGATGGCAGGCATTCCCATCAGAATCTGGCCGCTCTTGCGGACATTGCCTATTACTCCCGACTGGGCTCCGACTGTGGTGTTGTCGGCGACTTTGATATGCCCTACTATGCCAACCTGACCTGCTATAATACAGCTCTTTCCGATCTCGGCGGAACCGGCAATTCCGGACATTGCAGCCATTGCCGTGTTCTTGCCTACACGCACATTGTGCGCTATCTGGCAGAGATTGTCTATGCGGACTCCGTCTTCGATGACGGTTGACTCCATAGGCGCCCTGTCAACACAGGTATTGGAGCCTATTTCCACATCGTTGCCTATTATCACATTGCCGACATGCTCGATTTTCTTCCATGAGCCGTCAGGCTGGGGAGCGTTGCCAAAACCGTCGTCACCGATTATGCATCCTGCATGAAGTATGGTCCTGTCGCCTATCACCGTGCCCGGGAAAATGTGAACTCCCGGATAGATAATGCACTTCTGCCCAATCTTCACATTCTCGGCAATCGTGACATTGTCATAAACCTTGGTACATTCGCCTATGACACTGTGCGCGCCTATGGTAACGAAGTCTCCCACCCATACTCTCCTGCCGAGTTTTGCGCTGAGCGCAATCCGGCAGCGTCCGCGGTGGCGGCGATAGCTCCTCTTCTGCGCATTCACATAGTCAAGAAGTTCGGCGAGGGCACTGTAGGCGTTTTCAACGCGAACCAGAGTGGGTGCCACGGGAGCCGTCGGCTTGAAATCGTTGTTCACCAGAAGGATGGAAGCCTTGCTGGTATAGACAAAGTGCTCATATTTGGGATTGGCAAAAAAACAAAGTTGTCCATCTTTGCCATGCTCGATTTTCGCGAATGTCGTTACAGTTGCCTGCGGATCTCCCTCCACAGTGCCGTGCAGCACTTCTGCCAGCTCTTTTGCTGTGAATTTCATTATCTGTATGCTTTAAAATCTCCAACCTATGGTGAGCGCAGCGTTGATCAGGCTGCTTGCTATACGGATTTGCGGAGTATCCATCCCTGCGTATCCATAATAAGGCTGGTAGTAGGAATCAGGATATTGTGTAAGCCTTACGGCGAGGTCCGCAAAGAAGGAGCCGGCAGGATTGTAGCCAAGTCCTGCGGAGAAACTCTGTGTGTACTCGTCGTAATAGTATGAATTCTTCGGAAGTTCCAATCTCCCAAGGTAATAATCTTCGTTGTAGTCTCCGAAAGCGATGGTTTTGTCACCTTCAATGTAATATTTCTCAGGACTGGTGCGTAACGAATAGCCCGCGCGCAGGGCAAAATCCGGGGTGAGATTGATTTCTGCTCCGACCCTGAGATTGTGGCCGACTCCGCTGAAGGCACGCATCGCGGTGTTGGTGAAGTCGAAATAATCGCTTCCATTGACCGTGTTCTCGGAATAGCCTATGTGATGATAGTCTGACAGGGTGTAGTCAACGCTGACGAGCCCCAACCTTCCGAAGGTAAAGGCGGCGCTGAAATCGAAAGCCTGAGGAGCGGTGTATGAATACTCATAGGTGCCGGTGCGGCTGCTCCCGCTGTACTTCGAGCCGTTGAGATAGGCGACGGATCCGCTGTGAGTCCAAGTCTCCTCTATGTTGAAAGCGGTAGGTGTCTGATAGGCAAATCCCAGCCTGAGACCTGAAAACGGAAGCCATATGGCTCCAAACTTGGCATAGACACCGGCACCGCTTGCCCAATAGTTGTACTGGTAGGTGGCGTTGCTGAAATAAGTGGTCTGCTGTCCGCCGTTATCATAATTGAAGACTATAGGGAACAGTTCCGGTTGAACCGCAACTTCGCTGAGTGTCTCAGCTGAGGAGTAGTTGATAACAGGCAGCCCGAGGTTGATGCCGAGATACAGCTTATCACTGAAATTGAAAGCCATATTCATAAGGATGTCACTCTTCGCACCCGCAGTCACATTGGATGATTTCTGTATGAGTTCGCCC
Organism: uncultured Bacteroidales bacterium; assembly: GCA_927798505.1. Taxonomy (GTDB): domain Bacteria; phylum Bacteroidota; class Bacteroidia; order Bacteroidales; family UBA932; genus Cryptobacteroides. The sequence goes on along the minus strand of CAKMNE010000022.1, from coordinate 2,321 downwards.
GGAACATAGTGAGTTCCGAGGTCTGTCAGCACTTCCGTGCATCCCACATAATCCGAATCAGTATAGGAATGGATAAGGCCGACGTCGTAGCCCATGGCAACATCCCAATAGTTGTAGTACTGCGAATCGTTGTAAAAACCGGAACTGGCAAGGTAGTCCTTGTTGATTCCTCCGGCAGCGGAAGCCATTTCCGCAAACTTGGAGGTGCGGTCGTTGACTCCGCTCGCGTATGAATGGGAATTGTAATCGCTGGTAGTATTGACCACAAACGCCAGAGTGAATGACTTCAGGGCAGAACCCGAGTAGGAGTCATATCTTGCAGAAGCGCCTATGTTCGGAAGTGCGAAACTTGTACGCTTGCCTGCCTGCGGCGCTCCGAAGTCATTCGACGGGGTCAGGGCATAGGAAGACTGCGCCGATGCGAGGCTGAGCCCCGGTGTAACAACGAACTGGGAGTAGCCTGCCACCGCCGAACCTGCCGGGTTGATGCCTATGCTGCCCAAATCGCAACCGACGGCGCCCATTGCCCCGCCAAGAGCCATGGATCTGGCCGTGCCCAGGTAATCGATGCCGCCGAAGCGGTATGCATCAGAAAGCGACTGTGCTCCAAGAGGAGCTGCCAGCGCTATAATCAGCGCTGAGGAGAGGAATATTCGTTTCATAACCAACTAACATTTTATCTGCGGCCTGAGCCACCGTGAGACATTGAGCCGCTGCTGCCGCGCGACATGGAGCCGCCACCGCTGCTGCGGGACATTGAACTGCCGCTGCTCCGCATAGAGCTGCCGGCAGAGGAGCGAGGTACGCTCTGTCTCTGAACTCCGCTGTTACTGTTATAAGATGCAGAATTGGACGAGCGCGTTGCAGGTGAGACCGCGTTGACGGAACTGCCCCTGTTAACAGATGAACTCCTCGAAACGGATGAACTCCTCGAAACGGAAGAACTCCTGGGGATGGGAGCCGCCGCGCCGCGGGAAACAACGCCCGAAGAAGAGCGGCTGACGCCCGGATGGGCAGCCCATTTGTAACTGTTGGAATGTCCGTATGACGGATAGTAATGATGATGATAGTGGTAATACCAAGGGTCATACCAGAATGAAGGTCCGTACCAGTAAGGATCCCAGTACGGGTCCCAGAACGGGTCCCAGCAGGACCAGGCGAATCCCGGTCCGTAAGGTCGGTAACCGTACCAGCCGTTCCAACCATACCAGCCGTAGCGGCCGTACCACGGGTAAGGTCTGAAACCGCCGTAAAGATATGGTTCAACCACGAGTACGAGGGTATCGTACTGTTTGCTCTTGAGGCCAAGAGAAGCCCTGGCCGCAATTTCCTCTTCAGTCAATGGAGTGAATTCAGGTTCCTGAGCCTGATAGTATATGCCATCCTGGAAACGGCTGGCGGTACTTGTAGTACCGACGGTACCGCAAGATACCGCCAGAAGGCCGGCAAAGGCCATAATAATCAAACTGCGCTTCATAGTTATCCCTCCTATCAATAATTTTCTTATCTTTGCGTCACAAGAATCGTACCTGTCCGGAAGACCCGGCAGAGTCTTGCAATTTTAGCAAATAATACAGACAATACAAACGCTATGGCAAAGGAAATTACATCCCGCAGCGAAAACTATTCTCAATGGTACAACGATCTGGTCGTTAAGGCAGACCTCGCAGAACAGTCCGCAGTCAGAGGCTGTATGGTAATAAAGCCCTACGGCTACGCAATATGGGAGAAGATGCAGCACGTACTCGACTCCGCATTCAAGAAAACAGGAGTGAAGAACGCATACTTCCCTCTCTTCATCCCCAAATCCTTCTTCAGCAAGGAAGCGGAGCATGTGGCAGGTTTTGCAAAGGAGTGTGCGGTAGTAACCCATCATCGCCTGATGAACGACCCTGACGGCAAAGGCGTAGTTGTGGACCCGGACGCAAGGCTGGAAGAAGAGCTCATCGTTCGCCCGACTTCAGAGACCATTATCTGGAGTGTTTACAAAAATTGGATCAAGAGCTGGCGCGACCTGCCTATTCTCTGCAACCAGTGGTGCAATGTCGTACGCTGGGAGATGAGGACCAGGCCTTTCCTGCGCACAGCCGAATTCCTCTGGCAGGAGGGGCACACGGCCCACGCCACCGGAGAGGAAGCGGCAGCAAAGGCTAAAGAGATGGTAGAGGTCTATGCGGATTTCGCACGCAACACCATGGCGCTGCCGGTTATCGTGGGGCACAAGAGTCCGAACGAAAGGTTTGCCGGCGCGCTTGACACCCTTACGATCGAGGCCATGATGCAGGACGGAAAGGCCCTGCAGGCAGGTACATCCCACTTCC
>CAKMNE010000021.1 GCA_927798505.1 uncultured Bacteroidales bacterium | reverse complement strand
GCTGAAGCGCTCCGTAAGCGTACAGAGAGCACAACAGGAGTATGAAAATTCTCATCATTGACGACGAGCGGTCAATCCGCAATTCACTTCGGGAGATTTTTACCGACGAAGGTTATGTGGTAGAAGTTGCCGAGGACGGCGCGGCGGGAGTGCAGGCTGCCCTCGCTGCCCGTTACGATGTCATTTTCTGTGACATCAAGATGCCGGCAATGGACGGCACGGAAGTACTTGCCAAGCTTGTCTCGGAAGGCCTGGATACCCCTATAGTGATGATTTCCGGCCACGCCGACATTGCAACGGCCGTGGAATGCATCAAGCAGGGGGCCTTCGACTTCATAGAGAAGCCTTTGGATCTGAACCGCCTGCTGATTACCATACGCAACGCCACCGACAAGGCGGCTCTCACCTCACAGAACAAGATTCTGAAGAAGAAGGTCTTCGGAGGCATAAGGATGGTGGGGGAGTCCGAGCCTATGGAACATATCCGCGACATTATCTCCAAGGTTGCCGCAACCCCGGCGCGCGTGCTCATCACCGGCCCGAACGGGTCCGGAAAGGAGCTTGTAGCCCGCAGCCTTCACGCCCAGAGCGACCGCTCCGCGGCTCCATACATCGAGGTCAACTGCGCAGCCATTCCTTCTGAACTAATTGAAAGTGAGCTCTTTGGCCACGAGAAAGGCTCGTTCACTTCCGCCATCAAGCAACATAAGGGCAAGTTCGAGCAGGCTGACGGAGGCACGCTGTTTCTGGATGAGATAGGTGATATGTCCCTTGCCGCCCAGGCCAAGGTGCTGCGTGTGCTTCAGGAAAACAAACTGAGCCGTGTGGGCAGCGATGCGGACATCAAGGTGGATGTGCGCGTGATAGCCGCAACCAACAAGGATTTGCGCAAGGAAATAGATGAGGGCCATTTCAGGGAGGACCTCTACCACCGTCTCAGCGTGATTGTCATCAAGGTGCCGTCCCTGGACGAGCGCCGCTCCGACATTCCTATGCTCATAGATTATTTCTGCAGTCAGATTGCGGACGAGACCGCTCTGCCGCGCAAGACCTTCAGCCCTGAGGCCGTGCAGCTCCTTCAGGAGCGCAGCTGGCGAGGCAACATACGCGAACTGCGCAATGTGGTTGAAAGGCTGCTGATACTCGGAGACGAAGTGGTCTCCGCCCAGAACGTAAAAGACTACGTATAGAATATGCAGATTCCAGATATCGTAATTGCCATCGATGGCTGTTCATCAACAGGGAAAAGCTCTTTCGCCAAACTGCTTGCAAAAGAGTTGGGTTTCCTGTATCTCGACTCCGGTGCGCTCTACAGGGGCGTCACACTGTTCGCCCAGGAGGAGCACTATATCTCGAGAATGAATATCATACGCCCTGAGTTGGAGCAGGCCCTGGAGCATTTGCCCCTTCGCTTCCACTCCGACAACCGCACATTCATCGGGGACAGGTGCATAGAGAAGGAAATCCGCACCATGGAGGTTTCCTCCCAGGTCAGCCCCATCGCGGCCGTCCCGTACGTGCGCGCCTTCGTTGATGCCAAGCTCCACGAGGCCGCTGCCTCCAGGCGCGTCGTGATGGACGGCCGCGATATCGGTACTACCGTATTTCCTGATGCCGAAATCAAAATTTTCATGACCGCAAGCCAGGAAGTGCGTGCCCGCCGACGCTACGACGAGCTCGTGGCGAAGGGAGAGTATCCGGTAATGGAAGAGGTGGTGGAGAATCTGCGTCAGAGGGATTATATAGATTCGCACAGGGAGACCTCTCCTTTGTGCCGTGCGACAAACTCATATCTTCTCGACAACTCCGATATGACGCTCAAGGAGGAGGTCGAGTGGGTTAAGGGCCTGATCAGAGGGAAATATACATTATATGATTGAAGTTGAGATAGACAGCACAGCAGGATTCTGCCCGGGTGTCATCCGTACCATCGGGAGTGCGGAGAGCTTCCTGCGTGAGCATCCGGGAAGCAGTCTTTATTCGCTAGGCGCAATTGTGCACAACGATTCCGAACTCGAAAGGCTCGGAGCCATGGGCCTCGTCCAGCTGGATACCGAAGACCTGGATGAAATGCCTTCTGCCGAAGGCAAGACCATCCTTGTGCGGGCTCACGGACAGCCTCCAAAGATTTTTGACACCCTTCACCGCCTCGGTTTTGAGATTATTGACTGCACCTGTCCGGTGGTCCTCGGCATACAGAAGAAAATCAGGGAGGCCAAAGGCGATGTCATTATCTACGGAAAGCACGGACATCCGGAGGTGCTGGGCCTTGTAGGTCAGGCCAAGAGCCGCGTGAGAGTGGTTGAGGACCAGCTCCAGGCCGCTCAGATGCTGGAAAATGATCGCCCGTCAGAAGATTGCGAGATCTTTTCCCAGACCACTATGAGCCCTACCGGCTATGCCGAGGTATGCGAGCTGCTCAAATCTTCTCTCCCGGCCCTTAAGGTGCACCGGACTATATGCAAACAGGTGGCCAACCGTCACCACGATCTTGAGTCCTTTGCCAGGAAACACGATGTAATTGTCTTTGTATCAGGCAAAAGCAGTTCAAACGGAAGAGTTCTTTGCGAACTTTGCCGTCAGGTCAACATAAGAACCTACCACGTCGGCTCGGTGCAGGAAATCCAATCCAAATGGTTCCGTCCAGAAGACCGTGTAGGCATCAGTGGCGCGACCTCCACTCCGCGCTGGCTGCTCGAAGAGGTGGCCGCACATATTGCAGGTTTGCAGTAATTTCTTAACTTTGCACGATTTTCTGAAACAACAAATTATTAGATATTTATGGCAACAACAGCTGATTTCAAAAACGGACTTTATCTTAAGTTCAACGACAAGCCTTGTATGATTGTTTGGTTCCAGCACGTAAAGCCGGGCAAAGGTCCAGCTTTCGTAAAGACCAAACTCCGCAATCTTGAGAACGGACGTATTCTCGAGAATACCTTCACCGCAGGTGCAAAAATCGAGACCATCGATGTTGAGCGCCGTCCATATCAGTTCCTCTACGCAGAGGAGGACAGTTTCAACTTCATGCACGAGGAGACCTACGAGCAGATCACCCTTCCGAAGGACGTGGTTGAAAATGCAGACCTCATGAAGGAAGGCCAGCACGTCGAGATGATGTTCGTGACCGGAGACGAGGAGCGCTGCCTTACCTGCGAGCTTCCTACCTATGTAACCCTCGAGGTGACATATGCAGAGCCTGCCGTAAAGGGCAACACCGCTTCCACCTCTGCCCTCAAGGAGGTTACTCTCGAAACAGGAGCAAAGATTATGGTCCCTCTTTTCATCAACCAGGGAGACGTAATCACAGTCAATACTACCGACCGTACTTACGGCCAGAGGGTATAAAGTCTTGCGTATTACTCTTCTTACGGTCGGAAAGACCGATATAAAGTGGGTATCCGAAGGCCTGGAAGTGTATGCTTCCAGGCTTCGCCACTATATATCCTTTGAAATCAAGGAAATACCTGAACTCAAAAACGTCTCCGCCCTGTCCCGGGACCAGATAAAGACGGCGGAAGGAAAACTCATTCTCAAGAATCTCAAGGACAGCGACGAACTGGTCCTGCTTGACGAGAGAGGCAAGCAGCTGCGCAGCGTCGAATTCGCCTCTTTGCTCGAAAGGCGCATGTCCACTGATTCCAGAGACATAGTCTTCGCCATAGGCGGAGCATATGGCTTCAGCCCCGAAGTTTATCAGAGGGCAAACTCGAAAATCTCCCTTTCCCAGATGACTTTTTCGCACCAGATGGTTCGCACGATTTTTGCAGAGCAGCTCTATCGTGCCTTCACCATCATAAGGGGTGAGTCATACCACCACGAATGAAACGCAAAACCGTCCTGTCCCGAATACTGATGTCAGTGGCATTGCTACTGCTCATCGCTTCTTTCTTCATGCCTCAGATGAAGGGAGATACCGCCCTTGCAGCCTACAGGGTTGAAAGCGTAGTCAAAGCCAGACTTCAGAAACTGGATAAGCTTGCAGACCAGGCTCTGGCCTCCAATCCGGAGCAGTGGATGGACCTGAGCAAGGTTCCGGACGATATGGTTGTCTATCGCTATGTCTCGGACCGGCTTCAGTCCTGGGCAAATCAGTTCCCGGTTAGCAGCGATGACATCATTACCACCCAATCCTACCACAGGCTTTCCAACCCGAGAGCGAGAGTGAAGTCTCCTCTGACTACCGTCAGCGAGGAGTACACCCTGTTCAAGTTAGGCTCCAAATACTTCCTCATAAAGCAGGTATCCGAGGGTAATGTGAAGGTGATAGTGGGACTGAATGTGGGGGACAACAAACGTTACAGGATAGATCCCGGCTATCAGGTTGCGCCGCTCTCTTCCGGAGAAGGCAGCCCTGTGGTCATAGACGGGGAGCCCCGTTTCAATGTCATATTCGACGCAATGCCGGTCAAGAGCGCGCTGCGTGCCAATACGGTCTGGCTCGCCTTCCTGTTTTTCTGCTGCGGCCTGCTGCTTGTCATCTCCTGCGCTCCATCCCTGAAACGCTGCCTGACAGCGGTAGGGTTGATGCTTGCCGCCATGTTGTGGGCTATATACCGCCATCCTGTGCTGCAGGGAGAAATCACCCTTATCCTGCCGGTGCTGGTGCTGAATCTCATGGTGTTCTTCATTGCCATGGCGATGTATCTGGCGAGGGAGGATATATGGTCCCGTCTCAAACCGGGCAGAATGACTGCCATCTTCCGGACTCTATTGATTATTGTAATCGCGGCCCTGCTGGTACTGGCATATTTCAATATCCTGGAGGTAATCACCTACACCCATATCTCCATGCAGCTATACAAGATAGGGCAGCTCAGCATCGAGACCGGTTGGGTTTATCTCTCTTTCCTGCTGATGTTCACCGGTCTGGTGCTTCTGGTCCAGATGCTGCGCTTCTTCAATGTGTTTACCATTGCGGGAAGAGCTGTGTCAGCTGTCCTTATGGCCGCCTACATAGTGATAGTCACTTCTGTTCTGGGCTTCCAGAAGGAGGAAATGATAATATCGCAATGGGCTGAAACCTTGGCCAACGACCGTGATATCAATTTGGAAAACCAACTGAGAAGGGTGGAAAGGCAGATTGCCTACGACGATGCTCTTGCCAGGACTTCCGAGTCGGAAGAGTATGCCCCTATGGCTTTCCAGCAGCTCTCCGAAAAATACTTCTTCCGCACGCTCAAGTCCTATAACCTCAATGTTCAGATAGGCGGAAATGCCGAAGACCTCGGATTGGCAGCCGGTGTTCAGATTGCTCCCGGTTCCCGTTTCTACTATGCGCCGCAGTCAGGACAGAGATGCCGCTACGTAGGCGTATTCCACTTCTTCACTCCGGACAAGGGGCAGAACACAATGTACATCACCCTTGAGCCCCGGGATATGGGAAACCGTGATGCCTTCAAGGCCGTGTTCTCCCCCGAGGAGAGCAGGGACGTGATTCCGTCAATGTTCAGTTATGCCAAGTACAAGGGAAATGAGCGGCAATACTACAAGGGCACCTATGCCTATCCTACCAAGCTGACCTCCGAACTGGAGTCCCGGTTCGCCAGCGGAACGGTATGTCATTTCACTGATAATGGGTACATACACTATGTCAACACCGTGGGAGACCAGGAGTACATAGTGATTTCCAGAATCAATCACGGAGACCTTCGCTATGTGCTTGCGGTTATCCTTGTTGCAATAGTGCTGTTTTTCATTTTCGGCCTTTTCCCGCTTGCCCTCAAACGCGGTCAAGCCCGGGAAAAGCACTACTTCAAGACGGCTGTATCGGTAGTGCTGATGCTCTCGCTCAGCATCACTATGGCAACCCTCGCTGTGGTCAGCGTAACCTTCGTGTACACCAGGAACGAAATCCACGCACAAAGGATGATGTCGGACAAGGCGAATTCAATCCGCAACATGCTTCAGAGCGGCCTGCGCAATGTCGCCTCCGCAGACGAGCTGACATCCCGTGAAACCATGGTGATTTTGCGCCGTGTGTCCGACAACACTATGTCCGACATATCCCTCTTCCGCCCTGACGGAAGGGTGTTTATGTCCACTACTCCTGAAATTTTCGACAGGATGCTGGTGGGTTGCCGCATGAACGGCAATGCCTACGAGGAAATAATGTACCGCAACAGAGGTTTCAGCATTTATCGCGAGCGTTACGGCAACAAGCGCATCTATACCATGTATGCGCCCATTATGGATGCCGACGGCGAGGTCCTCTGTCTCTTTGCCTCGCCTTATGTCGATACGACCTACGATTTCGAGTGGGATGCCATTATGCATACCGTTTCCATTGTAGTGATGTTCCTGGTGCTCCTGCTCATGAGCTCCCTGCTGGTATCCCTGCTGGTTGACCGTATTTTCAAGCCTCTCTACGAGATGAAGGCCAATATGGATGCGGGCGATCTGAACGGGCTTGAACATCTGGTCTATCATCATGACGATGAGATCAAGCCTTTGGTCGAGTCCTACAACCGCATGGTGGATGACTTGGTAGCCAGTTCGCGCAGTCTCGCGCAGGCGGAGCGCGACAAGGCCTGGTCCGAGATGGCGCGCAATGTGGCCCACGAAATCAAGAACCCTCTCACGCCTATGCAATTGCAGATTCAGAGGGTGCAGAGGCTCAAGGCCCTGGGTGATCCGAACTGGCAGTTGCGCTTCGACGAGATGGCCAAGGTCCTGCTCGACCACATAGAGGTACTCACCGACACCGCTAACCAGTTCTCCGACTTTGCCCGTCTGTACGCTGAAGATCCTGTGGAAATAAGACTGGATGAGCTGCTTCGCGAAGAGGTTGATATGTATGACTCGCGTCCCGGCGTGGAATTCGAATACCTCGGTCTGCCTAACACGGTCATCAACGGTCCGCGTCCTCAGCTCGTGCGCGTGTTCGTGAACCTGCTCAACAACGCAGTGCAGGCCTGCGAAGGCAGGGAAGACGCCCGCATTGTCGTGTCTCTTCGCAACGGCGCCCAACCGGACTACTACGAAATCGTTTTCGAAGACAACGGACCGGGTGTGGACGAGAGCAATGTGGAGAAACTCTTCACTCCCCGCTTTACCACAAAGAGCAGCGGAAGCGGACTCGGTCTGTCCATATGCCGGAGCATCCTGGAGCGTTGCGGAGCCAGCATAAGCTACAGCCGCAGTTTCAGGCTGGGCGGTGCATGCTTCACCATCCAATACCCTAAGCTCTGATTGCTTTGCACGAAGATTTTTGCTATATTTGTGGCGCTTACGCAGGAGGATGATGAAGATAAAGAGCGCTACATTTGCCGGCAGCAGTACAAGCCCTGACAAAAGACCCGCAAGGAGTCTTCCGGAGTTCGCGTTCATAGGCCGCAGCAATGTGGGGAAATCCAGCCTCATCAATATGCTGTGCTCAAACCGCAAGCTGGCGATGACCTCCTCCACCCCGGGCAAGACCAAGGTGGTCAACCATTTCCTCATAAACGACAACTGGTATCTCGTGGACCTGCCGGGCTACGGTTATGCCAATGTCGGCAAGAAAGGAAGGGAGGCGATTTCCAAGGTGATTTATGATTACATAACCCTCAGTCCCGACCTTGTCTGTCTTTTCGTACTGGTGGACAGCCGTCACGACATAGGACAGACAGATCTGGATTTCATCCATGACCTTGCCCTCCACGAAATTCCTTTCGCCATCATATTCACAAAGTGCGACAAACGCGGCCCCAATGTGCTCAAAGCCCAGATTGACACCGACTGCCGCATACTTTCCCGGGAATGGGAAGAGCTTCCGCCCATGCTTGCCAGTTCTTCCGAAACCGGAGCCGGAAGGGACGAAATCCTTTCTTACATAGAATCAATTCTTAATTCACTATAGATTATGCAGCACAGCCACAGAATGGAAGTCTTTGCCTGCCGGGCATCCAAGGTCTTCGCTCAGAAAGTAATCGACGGGCTCAATGAAATTCGCTATCAGGATGAACCACAGCTGCACCTCGGTGCGCTCACGATTACTCCTTTCAGCGATGGAGAATTCCAGCCTCAGTACGACGAGAGCGTTCGTGGAGCCAAGGTTTTCATCATCCAGTCCACCACTCCTCCGGCAGACAATCTGATGGAACTGCTGCTCAGCATAGACGCCGCCAAGAGAGCTTCCGCCGACCAGGTGATAGCTGTGATTCCGTATTTCGGATGGGCCCGCCAGGACCGCAAAGACCGTCCAAGAGTTGCAATTGCGGCCAAACTCGTAGCGAACCTGCTGCGAAGCGCCGGAGCCGACCGCGTGATGACCTGCGATTTGCACGCCCAGCAGATTCAGGGCTTCTTCGATATCCCTGTGGATCATGTCTATGGCTCCAAGGTCTTCCTTCCCGTGCTTGCTTCGATGAATATCGAGAATCTCTCAATAGCGGCTCCTGATATGGGAGGAACCAAGAGGGCTGACCTCTATGCCCGCCGTTTGGGCTGCCCTGTGGTCATCTGCCACAAGGAGAGGGCGCGCGCCAATGTGGTTTCCAAGATGACCGCAATAGGCGAAATCAAGGACCGCAACATTGTGATTGTGGATGATATGATAGATACGGCCGGCACCCTGTGCAAGGCTGCCGACCTACTTATGGAGATGGGAGCTTCCAGCGTGCGTGCCGTGGCCACTCACGGGGTACTCAGCGGAGAGGCAGTGGAGCGCATCCACAAATCTGCCCTCAAGGAGCTCTACATCACCGATACCATAGCCCACCCTGAACTTGCGGACGATGAGAAAATCAAGATAGTGTCAATGGCCCCTGTCTTCGCTTCCATCATCCACAAGGTTTACAATTACGAAACAATCAGTGACGAATTTGACCGCTGATGCTTGAGACCATACTTGCAGCCGTAGTTGTTCTCGGGCTGGGAGTGCTCGGGATGTTCGTTTTCCTTCTGAAGAAGGGAGGCGAATTCCCAAAGTATGACGTTGGCTCCAATCCTGAGATGCGCAAGCGCGGAATCCGCTGCTTCAAGGATGAGGATGCCGAATTGCACCGCACCCGTTGCGACGGGAATTATTCCGAGGCTTGCAAGGAGTGCGGATTGTTTGACGAAAAAATGAAAAAGAAATGAGTCTGGTAGCAATAGTAGGCCGGCCTAATGTCGGCAAATCAACCCTTTTCAACCGTCTTGTCGGCATGCGCCAGGCAATCGTGGATGACATTTCGGGCGTGACCCGCGACCGTCATTACGGTCGGTGCGAATGGTGCGGAAGAGAATTTTCCGTAGTGGACACCGGTGGTTACACCACCAATTCCGATGATGTCTTCGAGGCTGCTATACGCGAGCAGGTGCAGATTGCCATCAATGAAGCGGACGTGATACTCTTTATGGTGGAAGCCGCGACCGGAGTGACAGACTACGATGCCGAAATCGCAGATGTGCTCCGCAGGGCCAGGAAGCCTGTGATTCTCGCTGTCAACAAGGTGGACAGCGGAGAGAAGATGTATGATTCTTACCAGTTTTACTCGATGGGACTGGGTGAACTCTTCAGCATTTCCGCGGCAAACGGCTCCGGCACTGGCGATTTGCTGGATGCCATTGTGAAGGTGCTCCCTGAGGATGTTCAGACCGAGGATCCATATGCCGGCTTGCCGCGCATTGCGATAGTGGGCAAGCCAAATGTCGGCAAATCGTCGCTCACCAACGCCCTGCTCGGAACGGACCGCAACATCGTAACTCCTGTGGCCGGCACCACCCGCGATGCAATTGAGACCTATTACAACAAGTTCGGACACGAATTCATGCTCGTGGACACCGCCGGCATACGCCGCAAGGCCAAGGTGCACGAGGATCTGGAGTTCTACTCGGTAATGCGCTCAATCCGTGCCATCGAGCATTCCGATGTCTGCATTATGATGATAGACGCCACCACAGGTATGGAGGCTCAGGATATGAATATCTTCAACCTCATCCTGAAGAACCGCAAGGGCGTTGTGCTTGTGGTCAACAAATGGGACCTTTTCATCAAGGACAGCAACACCCTGAAGCAGTACGAACAGACCCTGCGCGCCCGCCTTGCACCATTTACGGATGTCCCTATCATCTTTACATCCGTGTTGAAGATGACACGCATCCAGGATGTGCTCGACGCCGTGACAAAGGTCTATGACAACTACTCCCGCAAGATTTCCACTGCCCGCATCAATGAGGCGATGCTTCCGATAATCGAGGAGACACCACCTCCTTCAATAAAGGGAAAGTACGTGAAAATCAAGTATATAACCCAGCTTCCGACGAAATTCCAGGCATTTGCGTTTTTCTGCAATCTCCCTCAGTACATCAAGGAGCCTTACAAGCGTTTCCTGGAGAACAAGCTGCGCGAGAATTTTGAACTGACAGGTTGCCCTATTCAGATTTTCTTCCGTCAGAAGTAATGGACTGCTACGATCTCTTGACACTTCAGAGAGAGATCAGAGAGGGTCTCTTCGAGCTTTTCCCGGACAAAGTCTGGGTAAAGGCCGAAATTGCCTCAATGCAGGTCCGTACCAACGGACATTGCTATCTGGAACTGGTCCAGAGCGACAAGGGCGTGCAGCTTGCCAAGGTCAAGGCAATGATATGGAGCTCTCGCTTCAAATTCCTCTCGGCTTTCTTCGAGCAGGCTTCGGGAACACGCCTTGCCGCCGGGCAGCAGGTGCTGGTCCGCGCCCAGGTCAATTATTCGGAACTCTACGGTCTCAGTCTGGTTATCGACGACATCAATGCTGAATTCACAGTGGGGGATGCCGCGCTGAAGAAGCGTCAGACTATAGAAAGGCTTGAGAAGGAGGGACTTATGGATTTGCAGAAGGAGCTTGAGCTGCCGGCCTTGCCTTATAGCCTTGCAGTGATTTCCGCTCCCGATGCTGCCGGATACGGCGATTTCTGCCGTCATCTGGAAGAGAATGAATACGGTTTTGTATTCAAGGTGACTCTTTTCCCGGCCACTGTGCAGGGGGATAAGGCGCCCCTTTCTGTTGCTGAGGCAATCGCTTCCATAGACCCTAAGTCCTATGACGCCGTGCTTATTATGCGCGGAGGCGGCTCCCGGCTGGACCTTGCCTGCTTCGACGATTACGATATGGCGGCAGCAATTGCCCGCTGCCCAATACCTGTCTATACCGCGATAGGCCACGACCGGGACCATTCGGTGGCGGATATGGTGGCTCACGCCTTTGTAAAGACCCCGACCGCCCTGGCTGACGAGTTCATAGACCTGTACGCGCAGGAGGATGAGCGTATCACCTATCTTGCCAACCGGCTTAAGCTTGCCTTTGCAAACAAAATATCGTCAAGGCTTTCAGCCCTGGATTCGTTGGAGCGCCGCATCCGTGAAGCCGATCCCCGCAAAGTCCTGCAGAGGGGTTATTCTCTGATAGTGGACGAAGGTGGGCATATTATAAAGGATACGGCTTCCGTAAAGCCTGGCGACAGGTTGAAAATAATGCTCTCGGACGGAACCATCGAGGTAAACGTCGAACAAATCAAGCAGCAATGAAAGAAGAATTCAATTACTCGAAAGCAATTGCCGAACTGGAGAAAATCGCAGCTGAAGTCGAGGACCCTTCCGTGGATCTCGACAAGATGGACAGCGCGTTGAAGCGCTCCTCCGAACTTGTGGAACAGTGCCGTGCCTACTTGCGCTCAGCACGAGAGAAACTGGACGCGCTGGTGTGAAACTTGTTGAAGCCAATATTCGTATTATAAGCGACATATGAAAAAAATCTACGATATGGACCCTTGGCTGGGACCGTGGAAAGGAGCAATAGATGCGCGCCACGAAGCAATCCTCGCCACAAAGACAAAACTCGCCGGGGATAAATCCCTCAGCGAAGCTGTAAACAACCATCTCTATTACGGACTGCATCACGATGGCGACAGCTGGGTGCTGCGCGAGTGGGCTCCGAATGCCAGCCGCATTTTCCTTATTGGAGAATGCAACAACTGGAAGCGTTCCGAAGCTTATGCCTTCAAGCCGGTGGGCCAGGGCAACTGGGAGCTTCGCCTTCCGGAGATTTTCCTGCACCATGGCGACCTGTACAAGCTCTGGATAGAATGGCAGGGCGGTGGGGGAGAAAGGCTTCCAGCCTATGTGACCCGCGCTGTCCAGGATCCTGAGACCAAGATCTTCTCCGCTCAGGTCTGGGAGCCGGCCAAAGCTTACAAATGGCAGCACAAGGCTCCGGGCAAAATAGACAATCCTTTCATCTATGAGTGCCATATCGGTATGGCCGGCGAAAAGGAGCAAGTGTCCAGTTTCGAGGATTTCCGCCGCGATGTGCTTCCGCGCATCGTCAGGCTGGGTTACAATGTAATCCAGATAATGGCTCTTCAGGAGCATCCTTACTACGGCAGCTTCGGCTATCAGGTTTCCAATTTCTTCGCCCTGAGCAGCCGCTTCGGAACCCCTGAAGAGTTCAAGGCCCTGGTCGATGAGGCCCACTCCCACGGGATAGCTGTCATCATGGACATAGTCCACTCGCACAGCGTTTCCAACGAGGCTGAAGGCCTCTCCCGCTTTGATGGAAGGGAAGACCTGTATTTCTATCCCGGCGCCGCCGGTCACCATCCTGCCTGGGGCTCGCGCTGCTTCGACTACGGCAAGGACGAGGTGAAATACTTCCTGCTTAGCAACTGCAAGTACTGGATGGAGGAATATCATCTCGACGGCTTCCGCTTCGACGGCGTAACCTCGATGCTTTACAGGGACCACGGTCTAGGTACAGCCTTCGGCAACTACGAGCTGTACTTCAACAAGGGTGTGGACGAAAACGCGGTATGCTATCTGGCCCTTGCCAATATGCTCATTCATGAAATCAAAGCGGACGCAATCACCATTGCCGAGGATGTCAGCGGTATGGCGGGGCTTGCCGCGCCGTTCGATGCCGGCGGAGTTGGCTTTGATTACAGAATGGCAATGGGTGTTGCCGACCACTGGATCAAGTGGATTAAGGAAAGGAGCGACGAAAACTGGTCTATGGGCGAAATCTGGTGGGAACTTACCAACAAGCGAGCCGACGAAAAGACCATCAGCTATGCCGAGTGTCACGATCAGGCCCTGGTTGGCGACAAGACCATCATCTTCCGTCTCATAGACAAAGAAATGTACTGGTCTATGAACAAAGGAAGCCAGAACCTCATAGTTGACCGCGGAATAGCCCTTCACAAACTCATCCGTCTTGTCACCGCCGCTACGGCAGGTAACGGTTATCTCAACTTTATGGGCAACGAATTCGGACATCCGGAGTGGATAGACTTCCCTCGCGAAGGGAACAACTGGTCCTATGCCTATGCCCGCAGACAGTGGTCGCTTGCGGACAATCCTATGCTTCGCTACGGCTGTCTGGAAGCTTTTGATGCCCATATGGTGCACTTCCTTCGCGACCGTAAGATTCTTTCCGAAGCACCTGTCCTTCTGCGCGCCGACGAGGAAAAGAAAATCTTGATTTTCCGAAGGAAAAATGTTATATTTGCGCTCAATTTCAACCCTACCCAATCGTATGAGAATTACGGCTTTGAAACAGAGGATGGGGAATATGAACTTACCTTCAATACCGACGAAGGCGCTTACGATGGATTCGACCGCCTTCGCAATGGAGAATTACATGTTACCACAGACCATACACTAAGACTGTACCTTCCGTCAAGGTGCGGTCTCGTGCTGGTTAAAAGATAGAGATATTATGGCATTATTGAAATTCAACAAGGCCGAGCTGGTGAACATCTCCTACTCTCTGAAGAGGGAAATCATCAGCGAAAACAAGGAGGGCGCCTATATCAACACGTCCATCATTACCTGCAACACCCGAAGGTATCACGGACTCCTGGCCCTTACCCTTGACCGCTTTGGCGGCGACCGCTACCTCTTGCTCTCATCCCTGGATGAGTCAATTATCGTGAGTGGCAAGCAGTTCAATCTTGGAATTCATTGCTACGGAGACATTTACGAGCCGAGGGGCCACAAGTATGTGGTTGACTTCACCGAA
>CAKMNE010000020.1 GCA_927798505.1 uncultured Bacteroidales bacterium | reverse complement strand
TGGGGCTAAGCCTAGCCGGTAACTTTTTCGAGCCACTTGACCATACCGAGCATCACGCCCATTGAAATGAGGCAGATGACAAGGAATACGAGCCAGCAGTACTGGATGTCCCAGGCATTGTACATCACTGGACCAAGCCAGATGAGCAGGTTTCCGAGTGCGGTGGCGCCGAGCCAAAGTCCCTGGCAGAGACCGAGCATGCTCTTAGGAGCCACCTTGGAAACGAACGAGAGTCCGAGAGGTGAGATGAAGAGCTCCGCTACGGTCAGGAAGAAATATGTCACGATGAGAACCCAAGGACCTGCAAGCATACCCTGGCGGGTAGCCTCGTCGAGAGCGCGGAATTCTTCACCTGAAGGATAGCCCATAACGGCTGAGAAGATGGTCAGGAAGAGGTATGCGCAGCCGGCAATTCCCATACCGATGGCAATCTTGCGAGGGGTGGAGATGACCTTGCCCTTGTTGGCGAGAGCGCCGAAGATGGCCATGATGATAGGGGTGAGCACAATCACGAAGAACGGATTGACAGCCTGCCAGATTTCCGGAGCAATTGAAGAGGTGTTGATGAAGTCGCGGGCAAACACTGACAGCGACTGTCCGTTCTGATGGAATGAGAGCCAGAAGAATACGGCGATGCCGAGCACTGCGAAGAGGGCGAGCATGCGCTGCTTGATTTCCTTGCCCATGGTTACCTTTTCCTCGGCGGTGTATCCCTGTACTGCGGCAACTTCTTTCTTTGCAGGATTAGGGAAGCCCTTCTTGCAGAGGAAGAAGATTATTAGAGAGATAGCCATCGCAGCAACGCTGGCGAAGAAGGAGTAATGGATACCTGTGTTGAATACGTCAAGGTAGCTGGTGCAGAACTGTCCCACGGCATCGAGGTTTGCCATATCCACCGCTGCTCCGGTATTGGAAGAGGCGATGAGCGTTCCGAGGTTGGCGTCTATTTCTCCGGTGTTGAGGAACTTGTGGCAGAGGGCAGGGAGCTGCGCATTGTACACCATATCGTGTACCCTGAGCCACCAGCTGCGGAGCATAGGAGCAACGAACGGAGCAAGGAGTCCACCGATGTTGATAAATACGTAGAAGATCTGGAAACCGGAGTCACGCTTGCTCTTTGCGAGCTGAAGTTCCTTTTCTCCCTTCTTGGCTGCCTCAGCCTCGAGATTGTCATACATCTGGCCTACGATTACCTGGAGGTTGCCCTTGAACAGACCGTTGCCGATGGCGATGAGAAGCAGTGCGAAGCAGGTAAATACAAGCAGCATCGTGTGGTTCTCGGAGGTCGCCATAATAGGGAATGCGAGAGCCAGGTAACCGACTGCCATTACGATGAGGCCGGTCATGATGGTACCTTTGTAATTGCTTGTGCGGTCGGCGATTATACCTCCGACAAGTGACAATACATAGATGCCGCTGTAGAAGATGGAGTAGATTACGCCTGCAGTGCTGTCACTAAGACCGAACTTGGAACAAAGGAAGAGCAGCAGGACCGCGTTCATGATGTAGTAGCCAAACCTTTCGCCCATATTGCTCAGGGCGGCGGCTACAAGTCCTTTTGGATGTCCTTTAAACATTTCGTATTGGTTTTTGATATTGGAATCAGTTCACACTTTTACGGAATATCCTGCAAGATAATAAAAATTTATGTATTTTTGACCACCAATTCATATATACGATGGAGAAAAGCAACAACTATACTGAAAAACTGTCCCGTCTGCTATACTACGGCGCGATTGCCGCAATACTGTTCGTGGTCTGCAGATATTTCAGCAACGTGCTGATCTATATTATATTGTCCGGTGTGCTCAGCCTTATTTCACAGCCTGTGATGAGACTGCTCAGAAAGATAACTGTCAAGGGTCACCGAGCACCGGACTGGCTGCTTGCGGTCATTACCATATTCATACTCCTGCTCATTCTTGCAGCTGCCGTTTCCGGTATAGTGCCTCTAATCAGCGAAGTCGTGCGGGAAGTCAGCGCCCTTGCCAGCGGAACATCGCTCGGAACCATCTCCACGAGCCTTGCTAACATCAACCGTTTCCTTATCGACAAGTTCAACCTTGCCCCGGGATTCAAACTTGAGCAGATTCTTATCGAGCAGCTCCGCAATATCTTTGACTTTGGCAAGTTCGGCAACTGGATAGGCTCGCTTGCATCTGTCGTGGCAAATGCCGGCGTGGGCATATTCTCCGTCGTGTTCATCTCCTTCTTCTTTATCAAGGACGAGAGCTTGTTTACCCGTATTGTAAAGGCTCTCTCGCCTGACCGTATGGAAGAGAAAGTTACGTCTGCGATAGGGGACGTAGAGCACCTGCTCTCGCGTTACTTCATCGGACTATTCATCGAGATGAGCTGTGTCGGACTCATTGATTTTCTGGGACTTTGGGCCGTGGCCAGACTTGACTTCGAGACAGCGATAGGCGTGGGCTTCCTTGCAGGCCTGCTCAATGTCATTCCTTATCTCGGTCCTATCATCGGCGGCGTTGTCGGAACGGTGATGGGTGTCACCCTCCGCTACTGCAGCGGCGGTTCGCTCGGTCTTGACGTGAACTTCTGGGTCTTTGTCATCATACTCATAGCCATATTCGTCGTCGCCCAGATGGTTGACAATTTCTTCCTCCAGCCATTCATCTACTCGACCTCGATCCAGGCTACTCCGCTTGAGATTTTCATCGTGATGCTGCTTGCCGGCAACCTTGGCGGTATGTTCGGAATGGTTGCCGCCATCCCGGCCTACACCGTAATCCGTGTTATAGCCGGCCGCTTCTTCCCCGATGTCAAGTTCATAAAACAGCTGCTCGGCAAATAACGGGTTTTTCCGGCCTGCCAGACTTGAAAAATAATGAGGATGACCATTGTGGCCATCCTCATTAAGTGTTGTCTATTCGGCGGAAACGTAGGCTTCGTTGTGGACTCCTGCGACGGCGCGGCCGCTCGGATCGTTGAGATTCTTGAATGACGCATCCCATTCGAGAGCAACCGCTGACGAGCAGGCGACGCTCGGTACGCTCGGTACGCTGCGTGCGGCGGATTCGCTCGGGAAATGCTCTTCGAAAATGCTTCTGTAACAATACTCTTCCTTGTTCATCGGAGGGTTGATAGGGAAGCGCTCGGCAGCGTGCGCCATCTGCTCGTCGCTTACCGAAGACTCTGCAACCGCCTTGAGCGAGTCTATCCAGCTGTATCCGACTCCGTCGGAGAATTGTTCCTTCTGCCTCCAGGCAACGGACGGCAGCAGCATATCTTCAAAGGCCTCACGGAGTATCTTCTTCTCGATTACGGAACCCGGGCACATCTTTGCCTGAGGATTGAGCCTCATTGCCACGTCGAGGAATTCTTTATCGAGGAAAGGGACCCTGCCCTCGACTCCCCATGCGGCGAGCGACTTGTTGGCGCGCAGGCAGTCGTACTGGTAGAGCTTGCCCAGCTTGCGGACGGTTTCCTCGTGCAGGTCGCGCGCGGACGGTGCCTTATGGAAGTACAGGTAGCCGCCGAAGATTTCGTCAGAACCCTCGCCGGACAGGACCATCTTGATTCCCATACTCTTGATTACGCGGGCGAGCAGGTACATAGGCGTCGATGCCCTGATGGTTGTAACGTCGTATGTTTCAATATGATAGATTACGTCCCTAATGGCGTCCAGTCCTTCCTGGACGGTATAGTTCACTTCGTGGTGGACGGTTCCGAGAAATTCTGCCATCTCCTTTGCCTTCGCGAGGTCCGGAGCCCCCTTGAGACCCACCGCGAAGCTGTGCAGCCTCGGCCACCAGGCCTCGGTGCGGCTGTCGTCTTCAACGCGGTTCTGGGCGAAGCGGGCGGCGATTGCGCTGGTAATCGAAGAGTCTAGACCTCCACTGAGCAGCACTCCGTAAGGCACGTCCGACATAAGCTGGCGCTTGACCGCCGCAATGAGGGCTTCGCGAAGCTCCTGCACGTCAGCAGGATTGTCCTTGACCGCGTCATACTCGAACCAGTCGCGCTTGTACCAGCGCTTCATCTCTCCGTCCTTGCTCCAGTAGTAATGACCCGGAAGGAAAGGCTCGTAGCTGTCGCAGAATCCTTCCAGAGCCTTGAGCTCGCTGGCAACGTAAACGGTTCCGTCAGCGTCGTGACCAATATAAAGAGGGATAACTCCGATAGGGTCGCGGGCGACCAGGAAAGCGTCCTTTTCGCTGTCATAAAGGGCGAATGCATAGATTCCGTTTATGTCCTCGAGAAAGTCCAGACCCTTCTTTTCGTAAAGAGCCAGAATGACTTCGCAGTCCGAACCCGTGCTGAAAGAGTACTGGCCTGCAAGTTCATCCCTTATTGCCTGATGGTTATAAATCTCTCCGTTGACTGCCAGCACCTTGCTGCGGTCGGGAGAATACAGCGGCTGCCCTCCGGAAAGCGGGTCCACGATTGCCAGTCTCTCGTGAGCGAGAATGCAATTCTTTCCGGCATAGATACCGCTCCAGTCCGGTCCGCGGTGTCTGATCTTTGCCGACATCTTAAGAGCTTTTGTTCTCCAGTCAACTGAACAATCCTTCATTCCGAAGATTCCTACAAATCCACACATTTTTTTTGAGCTGTTTTATTTGGTTACACTACATTTTCAACAAAAAAACCGGTCCTTTTCGGGGCCGGAACACTTCAACAAAGCGCGAAACTCAAATGCCGGCAGCTCACAACGAAAGATTCCGATTATTACCGGAAAGATTGAGATTACCGTTATTATTATTGTTCTGCTTCATTCTGTTTGCAATATTAGTCAAAACTTTTAATAAATCAAATATCGTTCTAATCATAATGGAGAATTTTTTTACTAATTTTGTGCTGCAACTACATAAAAATTGAACACGATGAAAAGAACATTCCTTATCAGTTTGAGCATACTTCTTTCAGTATGTGCGTTTGCCAATGAGAGGGTGAATCTGTGGCCTAAGGGCAAGATGCCTGATTATCAGGAACATCAGATCGGAGCTATGACCGATGTGTCAAGAAAGGAAGGATTCAGGCCGGAAAAGCATCGCAATCCTTATATAGAGTGGTATGACGCTCCAGAGGCCTCCAGGCGCAACGGCTGCTGTATGATTCTCATTTCCGGAGGCAGTTACACCAGTTGCTGCGACGTCAATCTCATAAAGGAATGGTCCGAAAAACTCACCGAGCTCGGATTCCAGTGCGTGAATCTGGTTTACAGGACCCCGAGACCCGAGGGACTTCCAATCTATCAGAGCGCCTGGGAGGATGGACAGAGGGCAGTAAGACTTGTGCGCAACGATGCCGAGAAGCGCGGATTTGATCCGGAAAAGATAGGAACCATCTCCATGTCTGCCGGCTCGCATCTGGCTCTGCTGCTCGCAACAAGCTCACAGACAGCATCATACGCACCGATTGACAAAATTGACGAACTGCCTTGCCATATCAACTGGGCAATTGTAAACGCACCTGCTTACGGCACCACCGATGCGGAGAACGGAACCCCTGCGACCCGAATGGGTTACGGAGTTGACGTCAAACTCAGCAGTGTCTTTAAATTTGACGAAAAGACCTGCCCTATGAGTCTGCACCACGGAGCGCGCGATGTATATGCACCTGAGACTTCCACCTTGGTTTACAGGCAGTTGCGCAGAATGGGCATTCCTGCAGAACTTCATCTCTATGCCGACAAGGGTCACGGTGCTTTCGGTTTTGAAAGGGGAGTCGAGTTTATGCGCCAGATGGGCTATATGGGTCCTCTCGAGCCTGAGCAGTACAATATGGACAGGGGAACCGATGACTCAAGGGCTGAAGTGATCAAGGAAAGCATCTGGCCGGAAGGCAAGATGCCTGACGTCCAGCCTAAACAGTGCGAGCCATACATCGAATGGCACTTACCTAAGAATCTGACTACCAAGGCAATACAGATAATCTACTCGGGCGGAAGCTATACCGGAAACAACCCTGACGGATTTGAGGTCGTGCCTGCACGCAGATATTTCAACGATAAGGGAATGACAGTCGTGACACTCAAGTACCGCACTCCGCGTCCGGCTCCGCAGAGCGGGCTCGCCAAGCATACCACCGCTTGGCAGGACCTCCAGAGGGCCATCCGCCTGGTTCGCAGCGAGGCGGCTGAGCGCGGACTCGACCCGAATCGCATAGGCATTATGGGCTGCTCCGCCGGCGGTCACCTCACCCTGATGGGAACCACAAGCGCAAGACACCGCTCATACTGGCCAATAGACAAAATCGACGACCTTCCTTGCAATGTGCAGTGGGGCGTCGGAATCTACCCGGCATACGCACTCACCGACGGGCTCAACGCCCCGAACAAGCAGGGAGGCAACGAGGACGATGCCGTTCTCGCTCCCGAATTCTCTTTCGACATGGACACTGCTCCTATGGTGTTCTTCCACGGCGATGCGGACGGCTGGGCAGCGATGAATTCGGTCAAGTGCTGGGAAAAAATGCGCAGTATGGGCATTCAGTGCGACCTGCACACGCTTGCGACCCGCAAGCACTGTTTCCAGCAGTACAGCTCGCCGGGGACCGGAAGCTACACATATCTGGACCAGGTTTGGGACTTCCTGACAAGGAAAGGATT
Organism: uncultured Bacteroidales bacterium; assembly: GCA_927798505.1. GTDB lineage: Bacteria > Bacteroidota > Bacteroidia > Bacteroidales > UBA932 > Cryptobacteroides. Next base: position 7,530 of record CAKMNE010000020.1, on the reverse strand, counting down.
TAACAAATAATGATATGAACGAAGTCATAGCAAACATAATGGCACGCCGGAGCTGTCGCAGCTTCGACCCGGACAGGATGCCTCCAAGGGAGGTGATACGACAGATTGCAGAAGCCGGCACCTGGGCCCCTACGGGCAAGGGATACCAGTATCCTATCATAATTGCAGTGACCAACCGCGAACTCAGGGACAGGATCAGCCGTATGAATGCCGCCATACTGGGCACCGAGTCCGATCCGTTCTACGGCGCTCCCTGTATGCTCATAGTTCTCGTAAAGCGCTGGCGGAACTCCGATTGCGACGGAGCCTGCGTTATGGAAAACATTATGCTCGCTGCCGAGTCGCTCGGTGTCAATTCGTGCTGGATCAACAGGGCGAAGGAAGAATTCGATTCCGAAGAAGGCAAGGCTATCCTGCGGGAACTGGGCATCGAGGGCGATTACGTGGGCGTCGGGCACGCTGCCCTGGGGTACACGACCAAACCTATACCGGCACCGAAGCCGCGCAAGGAGGACTATGTCATCTGGGCTGAATAGGGCTTTTGGTCGGCGTTTGTCCGGACTGTTAGCGTGCTGGCGGGGCTGGAGTTGAGAACCGGCCTGATATGTAAATATTTTGCTCAAAAACTTGTTTCTTTAGTGCTAAAACACTACATTCGTCTTTTGATAGCCACGAAATAATGAAGAACCTGATAGCTTTCTGCGCGGCTTTGGCCGTGCTTATGTTTTGTTTTACCCAAGTGAAAGAAACTGATAACTCGACAGAAGACTTATGAAACGATTATTGGCGACATCCCTGTCGCTCCTGCTTGTTTTCTCTGTATTTGCGCAGCCTAAACCGGGTTCTTTCGAACAGACCTGGCATAAGGGACCTCAGTGGCTGGAGAATGCGGTCATTTATCAGGTCTATCCTTCCTCTTTCAAGGATTCTGACGGTAATGGCATCGGCGACATCCCCGGTGTGCTTTCCAAACTTGACTACATAGAGAGTCTGGGAGTGAATGTCGTATGGTTCAACCCTCTGTTCGAATCCGGTTGGATCGACGGAGGCTACGACATCCTGGACTATTACAAGGTGGACAAGCGTTTCGGTACCAACACCGACCTCGTGACCCTCATAGACGAATGCCACAAGCGCGGCATCAAGGTTCTGCTGGACCTTGTTCCCGGCCATACCTCTATGGATCATCCCTGGTTCAAGCAGAGTATGCAGAAGGATGCCAATCAACAGTACTCCGATTACTTTATCTGGAGTGATGTGCTTCCTGACGAGAAGGCCGAAAAGGACCTGAAGAAGATGCTTGCGTCAGAAAATCCTTTTCAGGATACCAGAGGAAAGTGGATGCTCGCCTCCGAGGTTCCCGGCGCAGTGCGCGCGAAATACTATATGAAGAATTTCTACGCCTGCCAGCCTTCACTGAACTTCGGCTTTGCTAATCCTGACCCCAACCATCCTTGGGAGCAGGGAGTAAACGATCCGGGTCCGCTTGCCGTGAAGCAGGAACTCAAAGACATACTTGCCTTCTGGTTCAGCAAGGGAGTGGACGGCTTCCGCGTGGATATGGCAAGCAGCATCATCAAGAATGACAAGGACAAGAGCGCAATCATCGCCTTCTGGCGGGAAATCCGCGGCTGGATGGATGAGAACTATCCGGACAGGATGCTGATGGCCGAGTGGAACAATCCGCGCTACTGTCTGGCTGCCGGCTTCAATGTGGATATGTACCTGAACTCCCAGGGCTCCAGCAACCGCCGTATGTACTTCGATAGGAAGCATCAGGCAGACGGAGGCGTATATTTCTCCCTCAACGGAGGCAAGGAGTCTCTCAAGGACCTTTACGGCAATCCTTGGCCGGAGGACAAAATCGACAGGAGTATGGATGCCGAGGCAATGCTGCTCAAGTATTATGACAGCTACTCCCAGAGCATCGACTGGACCAGGGATTGGGGCTACTTCGCTACCATTACCGGTAACCACGACCATCTGCGTCTCAATACGGGAGCGCGCAACAGTGCCGACCAGCTCAAGGTGATGATGGCCTGGGTGCTTACCCAGCAGCTTCCTATTCTGTATTATGGAGATGAAATTGGTATGCGCAGCCTCGCAGACCTTCCGAATGTGGAGGGTGCGAACCATAACGGCAAGGAGAGGTCCGGCGCCCGAACCCCTATGCAGTGGGATTCTTCCGCAAATGCCGGCTTCAGCACCTGCCCTGAAGATCAGCTCTATCTCCCTATATGTCCAGAATGGACTCCTGCGACTTCCTGGCCTTTGTACAAGCAGTGGAAGGCGGACGGTGCAAAGAATCCTACCTCCAGGGGAATGATTACCGTCGAGAGTCAGGATGCCGACCCTTCTTCGCTTCTCAACTGGACAAGGCAGCTGATTGCCCTTCGCAAGAGCACTCCTGCCTTCTGGGGAAGCAGCACTTGGGAGCCTGTGATTACCAAGGGCCAGCCTTATCCTATGGTTTACAAGCGTTCCGACGGGAAGCAGAACTATCTGGTAGCACTCAACCCTACTTCTTCCTCCCGGAAGGTCGTGATTCCGGCTTGTGCCGACCGCAAGGTGCTCAGCACCGTTATGTCTTCCGGAAAGGCTTCCTACAAGCTCAGCCCTAAGGGGGATGTGATTTCTATGGGCCCTGTTTCGGTCCTGATCGTCAAGCTCTCCGGCGTGGCTGATGCTCCTGCAGAGGACCTGTGATCGCAGGCAACGCATCATTGTTTCAAATTTTGAACAATATCTGAAATAATATGAAATCTAATCTGCTAATCCCAACCGTCGCCTTGCTGATGTGCTGCTGTCTGTGCTGCACCAGCAAGAGTGCCGATGAGCAACAGGAGGGGGTACAACTCAGCCAAGTAAAACTCAATCTGAAGTCTCCTATTGAGTGTAAAGGCGGCCAAACTCTGAGTTGCTCCTTCATCTCGGGTTATGGCCCTTTGGCAACTGACGAAATCGTTCTCAGACGAGAGTCTATGGACGACGTCGTGTTGCCGATAAAGTCTGTTGAGCAGACTTCCTTCTCTTATACACTTCCGAAGCAATTCGATTTCGATACCTACAGTTTCTGCCTTCGAAGGGACGGGGCTCTGAGAGGTTTCGGAAAGGTGACCTATGTCCTTGAAGGCTCCCAGGGCTCGGAGGACCAGCCTATTGGGCCGGAGGAAGGAAGCACCGTATGGGGTCTTGTAAGTTGTGACGGCAAGGGTATCCCGGGAGTGGTCGTGTCCGATGGCGTGGAGGTCGTTGTCACCGACTCCAGGGGTGTCTATCAGATGGCATCCAAAAAAGAAATAGGCTATGTGTTCATTTCCGTTCCTAGCGGCTATGAAGCAGCCTCCATAGGAGTCCTGCCCCAGCTCCACAAACAGCTCACAAAATCTTCATATGTGTGCGAGAGAGTGGATTTCATTGTCTATGAAAGCGGAGATCAGACCAAACACACTATGCTCTATTTCGGGGATATGCATATGGCCAACCGCACCAAGGACAGGAGCCAGTTCCTAAGATTCACTTCCGAAATCAATGAGTATATGAAAGCCAATCCGGGAGCAAAGATCTATGCCCTTACTCTCGGAGATATGACCTGGGACCTGTACTGGTACTCCAATGCTTACAGCTTTGACGAGTATCTGAAAGACATAAACGTCATCGAGGGACTTCAGGTTTTCCATACCATAGGAAACCACGACCACGATATGAATGCGACCGGCGACTTCTATACGGCCGCCAGGTTCAGGGAGAAACTCTGCCCTAACTACTACTCGTTCAACGTGGGCGACATCCACTATGTGGTTCTGGACGATATCGAGTGCACCAATGCTTCCGCCTCTACGACTGACGGCAGCGTAAGGTCCTACAAGAACAATCTCACCTCCGAGATGCTTGCCTGGCTGAAGAAGGACCTTTCCTTCGTGCCCAAGACCACGCCGCTGGTGGTTGCTCTCCACGCTCCGGTCCACGACAGGAACGGAAATGCAAATCTGGGCAACAATGCGGTATTCCTCAGCCTGATATACGATTACAATACCACAATAGTATCCGGCCACAGCCACGTGCTTTACAATGTGGTCAAGAGCAATTATGTGGAACATAACAACGGTGCCATCTGCGCCGCCTGGTGGTGGGCAGGGAAGTATAACCCTACATTCAACATAGGAACCGACGGCGCTCCGAACGGATACCGCATCACTTCGGTAAACGGCAAGGAGCAGACCAGCCTGTTTAAAGCCGTCGGACGCCCCGATAGCTACCAGTTCCGCGCCTACGACCGCAACTCCATTTGCATCAATGCGGCTAACTACGGCGTGCTGCAGGAAAGGGAGTCCATCCTTTTTGAGGAGGATTACGGTTCATATCGCACTGCGAGCAGCGCCAACGAGGTGATTGTCAATGTCTGGGATTGGGACCCGTCCTGGAAGGTGGAGATGTTCGAGAATGGCAAGGCGCTTACCGTCAGTCAGATGAGCGGCAGCTACGACCCGGCTTTCCTGATTGCCTACACCATTCCTAGGCTGCTGGAAAACAATGGCGTGAGCTGGCATTCCAGCAAGACCAACCACCTGTTCAAGGCGAAGGCGGCTTCTGCCACTTCAAGCGTGGAAATCAAGGTTACCGATGATGAGGGCCGCGTCTATACTCAGACAATGTCAAGACCTCTTGCTTTCAAAGCAGATTCATACAAATAGGATATTAATCACAATAATTATTAACCAAAAGTACTAGTCATGTTTAAGAAAGTATTTCACATTCTTAGTTTGACATTGCTGCTTTCACTCGGCTGCTTCGTCGCAGTTGCCCAGAACCGTACCGTCACCGGTAAGGTTGTGGACCAAGCCGGAGAAGCCCTTATGGGAGTGGCAGTGATTCAACAGGGGACAAGCAACGGTACTGTGACGGATCTGGACGGCTCCTTTGCGCTCCAGGTCTCTGGCGGAGACGTTACTTTGGAAATCACTTCTCTGGGCTATGTGTCCAAGACGATGAGCATCCCTGCTGGAACAAAGACTGTAACTGTAGTCCTCTCCGAGGATACTACCGTGCTTGAGGAGACTGTTGTCGTGGGTTATGGTACCCAGAAAAAGGTCAACCTCACCGGTGCGGTAACGGCAGTCGAGGCCAAAGATCTTGAAGACCGTGTGTCCCACAACCTTTCAACTATGTTGCAGGGTTCAGTTGCCGGCTTTAACATTTCAACTTCATCGGGTAATCCTGGCTCTACCGGAACCTTGAATATCCGCGGTACCACTTCCATCAATAAAGCCGGTCCGCTCGTGCTCATCGATGGTGTGCCGGGAGATATCGACCGCGTTAATCCTGCCGATGTTGCCAGCATTTCCGTTATTAAGGATGCTTCCGCAGCTGCCGTTTACGGTGCGCGTGGTGCATACGGTGTTGTGCTCGTGACAACCAAGGATTCCAAGAGGGATGACGGCAAGGCCACAGTCCGTTACAGCGGACGCTGGGGCTGGGAAGAGCCTACCACCTCTACCGACTACGAGACCCGCGGTTACTGGTCTGCCTTTACTGTGGATAAGTTCTGGATGGCGGACAGCGGCAACAAGTACACCACCTACACTGACGAGGATATGATTCAGCTCCTCGCCCGTATCAACGATGTGACCGAGAACCCTGCACGTCCCTGGATAGTGGAAGATTTCCGCAAGGGCCGCAACCAGTGGGTTTACTACTGCAATACCGACTGGTATCACGAACTCTACAATGACCAGCACCCTGTCACCTCCCACTCGGTTTCCATCAGCGGAGGCAACAAGGATGTGAAGTACTACATCTCCGGCGGTTATGACCGTCAGACCGGTGTGGTCAAGGTCAACCCTGATGTATTCCAGAAATACAACCTGCGCAGCAAACTCGATTTCAAGATCAACAAGTATTCAAGGCTTTCCAACAACACCTCCTTCTATTCATCCACCTACGACTGGATCGGAGCAGGAGATGTCGAGGACTCTTTCGCTTATGCGAGCCGCCACGCACTTGCCAGCTTCCCTCTCAAGAACCCTGACGGAACATGGACCTACGGTACTCCTATGATTGCCGGTGGTTACAATATTGCCAACGGCCGTCACATTATCTTCGGAGACGGCATAGACAAGAACACCAGGCGGCGCACTGACTTCTCCAACACCACCCAGCTGACAATCAAGCCTGTAGAGCAGCTATCCATTGTCGGAAACTACACCTACAGACTCTATCAGAACAGGGATACCGGAAGGCTCTATCCTATGACCTACCGCAGATATCCTGATTCAGCACTGGAGTCCTACTCATCCGGTGCAGGTCTGAATGAACTCACGGAGAGTGTTGCTACTTATGTAAGGCAGTCGGCCAATGTTTTCGCTACTTACGAGGATACCTTCGCTGACGCCCATCACTTCACCCTCACTGCAGGTATGAATGCCGAGACCTATCACAGGAAGTCGATTTCCGCTTCCGGTCAGAACATCTCCACCCCATATCTCAACGACCTCAACCTCATCGCAACCGATGCCAACGGACAGGTAGTGACCAGCGCTTCAGGAGGTGCAACCAGCAATGCCCTGCTCGGTTTCTTCGCCCGTGCCAACTACGACTACAAGGGCCGTTATCTGCTCGAGCTTTCAGGCCGCTATGACGGTTCTTCACGCTTTGCTCCGGGTCATCGCTGGGGATTCTTCCCTTCAGCATCCGCCGGCTGGCGTATCAGCGAAGAGCCGTTCTTCGAGGACATCAAGGATATGGTCAATAACTTCAAGCTCAGAGCTTCCTTCGGCCGCCTCGGCAACCAGGAAGTCGCTGATTTCGCTTATCTCCAGGAAGTATCCTTCTACGATTTCAATACATCAGGACATTACAATTACAGTTTCGGCGAGAGTTCCATCAACGGCAAATACGCCTCCCTCTCCGCTCCTGTAAATGCCAACCTGACCTGGGAAACCGCAGAGCAGCTTGACCTCGGTGTGGATATTGCCCTGTTCGGCAACAAACTCGAGTTTACCGGGGATGTTTATGTGCGCAACACTCTCAATATGCTCGTAAAGGGAAGCAAGATTCCTGCAATCTACGGCGCAGACGCACCTAAGGAGAATTCTGCTGACCTTTCAACCAAGGGTTACGAGCTTGCACTCAGCTGGAGGGATTCCTTCGAGCTTGCGGGCGAACGCTTCAGCTACTCTCTGCGCGGAACCCTCAGTGACTACGCAACCTATGTGACCAGATATGACAACAACCCTGAGCACCTGCTCGGTGACTACTATGTAGGCCAGAGGGTTGGCGACATCTGGGGATTCAGGGTTGACGGATTCTTCGCAACCGATGAGGAGGCTTTAGATTACAACACCAATGTCTGCGACCAGCTTTCATACATCGGCACATCACGTATGCGCGGTGGTGTGATGGCCGGAGACCTCAAGTATCTTGACCTCGATGTTGACAAGAAGCTCGGCATCGGAAAAAATACTGCAGAAGATCCTGGAGACAGGGAAATCCTCGGAAACAGCCTTGCAAGCCTGCAGTACGGATTTACCT
>CAKMNE010000019.1 GCA_927798505.1 uncultured Bacteroidales bacterium | reverse complement strand
GCAAGCTCCTGAAGGGAATGATGATTGAATCCTACATCGAGGACGGCTGCCAGAAAGCGTCGGAGGGTACCTACGGCAAATCCATCACCGACCCTTGTCTGGGTTGGGAGAAGAGCGAGAGGCTGATTTACGATTTGGCCGAGCTCTGGTAAGCCCTAGGAGAGTTCCTCGATTTTCTGGATACCGTCGCGGGTAAGGGCTATACGCAGATGCTTGTAATCTGTCACCTCGTCGTAGTGGTACTCCAGAACTATATTGATGTAGTAGAGTTTCGGAAGCATCTCCGAGATTACGTTTCCGTCTTCGGACACTCTGTCAAGCTCGACGAGAGGGTTGTCCATCTTGCGCAGGAAACTGTTGACCTGAAGGCGTATGATGTCGTTGACCCCGCTGTAGTTCCAGGATGCGTTCTCCATCATCTTCTCCCTGTCGAGTTTGACCACCTTTTTGTAGAGTATCACCCTTTCGTCGTCGTGGGCGGTGTCGCAAGGGAAGATGCGCTTGTCGTCACGGATTTTGCGCACCGGTTCAGGCACCTTCTCAAGAGGAATGAAGTCCACCGCTTCCTTCAGGGAGCCAATCTCCCTGTTGTTGATTTTGATTTTCGCCTTGTTGTCGTAGTATCGGTTCCCCACCCTGTGGGCGAAGTAGTAGCGCATCAGTTCCTTGATGCGGTCTTTCATCATGTAGCTGATAATCAGCGCTATGAAAAGAGGCCAGGTGAGGTTTCCGAAATGCCTTTGGAAGGCCCAGGCGACCACGGTGGCAAAGAGCATGGCCATCCCGGCGGCAAGGCTGAAATAGGCCTGCTCGACCAGGACTCCGTCTTTCTTTTTAGGTACGCGCAGGTAGAGCTGGGATTCCACGGATTTCTTGAGTATTCCGTGACGGTAGACGTCGTTCCCGAGGGGATAGCCCCTTTCGGTCCGGAACCCGTCAACCTTGTGACAGAGCTCTACCAGGGAATCCGCCAGATTGTCAAGGCCGTCTCTGGACTTAAGGTCCTTGAGCAGGCGACATATGTGATTGGTGGTCACACTGCAGATGAACTCTCCCGCAATGTCATAGGCCTCCAGGGCTGCTGAAGGCACTGAGGGGAAGGAGATGCGGCTCCGAAGCCTGCTGTAGGCGTCCACTATTGCGCTGATGTTCTCGATATAGTTGTTCACCAGGAAGCCCAGGTCCCTTTCGGGGCTGCGCCGTATGTAGGCCGTCTCATCGCGCAAAGAGCTCTTGACTATTGCCGCGAACATCTTCACCTGGTAGATGTACTCGTCCGTATTGGTGCGGGTAGGGTCTGAGGCCATGCTGTCGGCAGCCTTTTCCACATTGTGCAGAGGAAGGGCGTCTCCCCCGCAGATATCCCTGAGCAGGAAGGAAGGAGTAATGAGACGTATGTTGGTCTTCACGTCCCTGTAGAAGTCCGCCTTGGTGTAGGTATATGGAGTGATGTCCAGGCTTGAAGGCACGAACATCCACATCCCCACCGTGAAGTCGTTTTTACGGGCTTTGCGACGGGTTAAGAACCCCACCTTGAATTCGATGGAGAACTTGTCGTGAATCTTGGTGCCTATCGCTATCATATCAGAACAGACCAGGAGTTATTCCGAACCATTTGAAAACAGTGGCACCCCAGAGCAGAACGAGCAGCCAGGAGATAACCATCATCGTGAATCCGAACTTGAAGGAGTCGGTCTGGCTGTACTGATTGGTGTTGTAGAGCAGCGCAGCCGGCTTGCTGTTGAAAGGCAGCACATAGACATGCTCAATCAGCATGGAGACCGGAAGGGCCAGGCTCATCGGCATAAAGCCGAATCTCTGCTCCACGCCGAGGGCTATAGGGACGAATACCATGGTCCTGATAGTCTTCGACTGGAAGAGCAGTCCGGAGAATATCATCAGGGCAGTGAGCACCAGGTAAAGCACCCAATATGGGGTGGCATCCGTAATCCCGAGTGAGTCGAAGGCGGCGTTGACCATGGTGTTCGGCAGATCGGTGGCGTTGAGTCCGGAGCCGAGGGTGTAGGCGCCGGCCGAGAAAAGCATCAGGTGCCAAGGGATATCCACGTCATTCCACTTGACCACACCCACCTTAGGGAGCAGGGCTATTATGGCTCCAAGCAGCGCAACTATGGTTTCATCCATATTGTGGAAGGTGCCTTTTGTTACCCAGAGGAAAAGCACTAGCACGAAGATGGACACGGCCTTGATTTCTTCGATACTGACCTTGCCCATGGCGTCCAGCTCCTCCCTGAGCCTGTCGAGTCCTCCCTCGATCTGAGGCTTCTGCTCTTCCTTTTTCATAGGGAAGAAGACATACATTCCAAGCAGCAGGCCTATTACAAGGATGACAAGGCTCATGGGACCGCAGGTCAACAGCCAGTCGGAGTAGCCGAAGTCGCAGCTTCCGAGGAAGCCGGCGATGAGGCTGATGGCCAGCAGATGGGCTCCCGAACCGGTGTAGAAGGCATTGGCGCCTATGTTCACCTGGAAGAGGTTCTGCAGCACGAGGTTACGGCCGAAATTATTGCGTTTTCCGTCGGAGGCTCCGTAGATGGCGCAGACTACCATGAAGATAGGCAGCAGGAGGGTGGCCTTGACAGTGGTAGCGGAGATGAACAGGGAGAGAATGAGGTTTATCAGGAGGAAACTCCAGAGTACTCCCTTGGCGGTTTTTCCGAATTTGATGACGAAGGCAAGGGCGAGACGCTTGGCGAACCTGGTCTTTACCAGCATGGAGGCCAGCACGAAGCTGAGGATGTTGAGCCACATTACCGGATGTCCCAGTTGCGCAAGGGCATCCTTCTGGGTGGTGACACCGCAGAGCACGATTCCCAAAATCACAAAGAGTGATGTGAGGTAGTTCGGGATGGCTTCGGTAATCCAGAGGATGATGGAGGCCACAAAGATGGCGAGCATCGCGTAGTTGGTGCGAAGAAAAGCATCCACACCGAGTTCGGAGAGGCGCTTTGCGGCTTTTGCCGAGAGCCCTGTCAGGTCCAGATTGTCTATGAAGCCGATATGGCAGCCCCAGTAGATGAGCACAAAGGCTATCAGGGCAAGCGGTGCTCCGAGCCGGGCCATCCACTTTTCAAAGCCGGTTTTTTCCATCTTGGGAAGTTTCTCGACTTTGTAATTGTTCATGTCAAGCGGGTCAAATTGCATCTTCTTTTGTTTTTGGGACCTGCAGCTCCGGTCAGGGGGCTGCAGGCAAATGGTTACTTCCAGTTCTTGTAAGGGTTCTTCATCAGCATTGAGTTGAAGTACTTCGGATCTCCGGTGACCTCTTCTCCAAGCCAGGACGGCTTGTCGAATGGCTCGTTTTCGTCAGCAAGCTCCACCTCAGCGACGGTCAGGCCGTCGTTGTCGCCGTAGAACTCATCGATTTCCCAGGTATGCACACCGTCTGTGTTCTTTACAAGATAGCGAGTCTTGTCGATTACACCGGGCTCTGCGAGTTCGAGAAGTGCGCGAACATCATCAACAGGGATTTCTTTTTCCCATTCGAAGCGGGCAGCTCCGGAGGCGTTGCCTATTCCCTTGACGGTGATGAAGCCTTTGTCTCCTTTGACGCGGATGCGCACGGTGCGCTCAGGCACCGAACTGAGATAGCCCTGAGTGATGCGGGTTTGCTTGAAGGCTTCTGCCTTGAAGTCCCCCTTTACAAGGAATTTCTTTTCAATTTCCTGTGCCATAGACTATTCGTTTGCAAGTGGTTTGTCGGACATACCGATGACACGCTTGATGGCCTGGAGGTAGTTGATGTTCTCTACACCTTCTAGGTGGCAGTCAGCAATTGTCTTTTTGATGTCTTCGATTTCGGTTGATTCAGAGTTGATGGTTACGACCTTGGCACCGTTGATGAGGACGTTGCCGAACTCACAGATGGTGTTGTTGACCATGTAGCCGAAGCGCTGCTTGTGTACGCGTACTGCGGCGAGGTCAGGGTTGGACTTTACCATAGCGATGAACTCTTCGTAGGTGTAGGTGTCCTTTGTGAGTTCAGGACATTCAACCATGAAGGCCGGATAAACCTCGTTGCGGAGAACTTCGGCGCTGATTGGGAATTCTCCTTTCATCAGCGGGTTCCACTGCTCGAGTCCGTCTACTGACTGCACGAAGGTCTTGATGTCCATCTTGCCGTCACGAATCTTGGTGTTGTTGATATCATTCTTGGCGGAGATGATGTAGATTTCGTCGCTGTGCCTTTCCCAAACCTTTTCAGGTACCGGGGCAGAGAGGCGTGCCATCCTCTTGTGCGCTTCACAGAAGCACTGTCCGAAGCTGCGGAATTCAAAGCGTGGCTTTGAGATTTCGCCGATTTTCAGTTCTGCCATTTTTAAGACTATATATTTTCGTGTGAAATTTCAGCTGCCTTCTCTCCGTTGGCTGCGCCACGAGTTGGATCTGCGTAAGCCCACTCGCCGGTTCCGTCAGGGCAGCGGCTGAATGAGTGCTTCTTGTCGTTCTCGTAACCTGAAACCTGGTTCCAACCTGAACCTTCCTCACCGCGAACGAAAGAGTCAAGCACCTTGCCTGATGCGTCGCAAAGCTCGATCTTCACATTCTTCTTTCCGGAAAGACCTCCCTTGAAGACGTGGTTTTCGCTCTGATAAGCGTAAGCGGGATCTCCACCCTCGGCCTCGTCAGCGAGGTCTGAGCTCTCAAGGTAAATCCAAGCCTTGGCAGCAAGCTTCATTCCTGCAGCACCTGTCCAGGTTGTGCTCTTTCCGCCTTCCTTGGTGGAGTCGTACTTCACGAGGCACACACCCTCGAGGGAAACTTCCTTGTCAGTGGTGTTGTAAATCTCGATGAACTTGTTTGTGGCGTCAAGCTCGTTGAGAACGATACCGGTAACGGTGTTGCCGTTTCCATCCTGGTTCTTGTCATCAGTCTGGAAACCATTCTTGTTGCAGGAAACAAGTGCGAGTGCAGCCATAGCTGTAATTGCAAAATACTTTTTCATGATTTGATTGAATTGAGTGTTCTATGATTCATACTATTATTATCTGTTAGAATGCAACCTGGAAACGGCAGGCAATCATCGAGTAGCAAATACCGGTATTGCCCACAATCTGTGAAGGGACTTTGCACTTGTTGCCACTGGCATCGTAGCCCACGAACCACTTTGCAGCCTCGTCGGTACCGTCGTTGGCTCCCTTACCGTTTGCATACTTGTCATTGATGTTGTACTGGTAGTTGATGACGAACTTCACGTTTTTGGTAGGATAGAAGTTCAGACCGAGAGTGAAGGCCTGGGCGCTACCTCCGGCATAGTACTTCGAGCAGTTGAAGTCAGCAACCTCGTAGCGGGCGCAGAGCTCGACATCTCCCCAGCTTCTGCCAGGATTGATGCGGGTGTACTTTCCTCCCTTTGCATCGTAGTTCTGCTGACCTCCGAAGAGGAGCCAGCCTGCTTGAACATACCATCCGTCAGCAGTCTGAGGGCCAAGATCTTCCTTAGGGATGACCGTCTTCTCAGGATCGAGATAAGCGGTGCGGGCGATGTAGGCGCCTTCGTAGCGGAGCTGCTTCCAGTGTCCTGCAAGCTCGACGGTGTAGGCAAGCTCGTGGTCAAGGCCCTTAATTGCGTCTGTGTCGAGGAATTTCTTGCGGTTGATGGAAGTGGAGTTGCGTGATGAGTAGCGGGTTGCGTTGTAGCCGTCGGTGGAGGTGAGCTTAGGCTCGCGGTAAGAAACGGCAGCGCCGATGTGCAGGGATGAAGTCTGGTTGTTGATAGGACGGATTGCAACCTTTCCGGTGTAGGAAAGACCTTCGTTGAGACCGTAGTCCTTGTTGCCGTCTTCCATTGTGGTCATCTCTTCGCTGCTCTTGAGCTCAGGGCCGAAAACACCACCGCTCACCCAAACCAATGGACAGCTCCAGGTTGCAGCTACTCCCAAATGACGTGAAGGTGCGAGAGCGGTCACCATAGGGCGCTCCATAAACTGCAGATAACGGGATGTGGTATTTCTCTGGATGGAGAAATTCTCCTTGAAGTTACCCATCTTTATCGAGAGGTTCGGAATACCTGTATATTCAAGAATCGCATCCTTGATTTCAGGAGTACCGCTGGTCCAGTCAGTGTCAAGCTCTCCGTACCAGTTCTTGTCAAGCTGTGCCTTGATGGCAAAACGGGAACGACGAATGTTCATACCGTTTCCTATGCTGACAAGATTCTTGTCGTAGCCAAAAAATACGGCGGCATCGCCTTGAACACGCACGTCGAACCACATCTTGTAGTTTGCGGCCTTGTTCTGGAATACCAGAATGCCATCCTGCAGGCGGGCATCGATAGGAAGAGACTCTACCTTCTGTCCATACTGGTTATACTGAACTTCTTCCTGATTCTGTGCACCGGCGGAGATTGCAAAAGCGAGCAATGCGGCCGATAGTAAAAATAATTTCTTCATAAATTTTAGTGTTTATGTGGTTAATCAAAAATATACCTATATACTTTTGATATAGTCAACCAGATTCTGGTCCCGGGTAAGGGAGAACTTCTTTCTCAACCTGTGCCTTTCCACCTCCACGGACTTTGGCGAAATGCCCAGCAGGGCGGCGATGTACTTGGTCGAAAACTCAAGTCTGAGCAAAGTCGCCAGCTTGCGTTCCTGCGCAGAAAGCTGCGGGCATTTGATGCTGAGCCTTGCAGTGAAATCCTGATGCAGCGTCTCCACCTTGTTGTAGAAATCAGTTCTTTCGTCCTGTGAGTTTCGCCTGAGGTTCAGACTGGTCTTGATTTCGTGAAGCAGTTCATCCTTGCGGGCAGGGTCGGAACTGATTTCCGCCTCAGCAACCTTGGAATAAAGCTCATCCATAAACTCGCTCTGCTCACTGATTCTTTCGGCTATGGACATTGCATCCCGCCTTCTGAGTTCGAGCAGGTTCTGCAGGTGTTCGTTCTCTACCTGCATGGAATGCACCTTCAACTCATTGAGCCTGTGATAACTCTCATCCGAGCTCCGCTCAACCTGCCTTGGCCTTGATTTCAAGGTCTTTACAAGAAGAGCAAGCAGCACGCAACAGGCAAGGGCAAAGAGCCCGGCCACGGCTTCAGCAACGTCCGGCGTCCTTCCATATCCCACACTTGAAACCACTGCGCAAAGCGTATAGGCACTCAAGGCAGAGAAAACAGGAGCGGCAAAAACCGAAACCGAGATTTCTCCCAGCCTGAAATTCCGGGCTCCTGCAAGCGCACACAACATCACCACCGAAGGAGACACTATAGTTCCCCGGGCAAATACCAGCATTGAAAAGGCGGAAGCGATCACGCACGCGAGCGAAGTGGCCGCGTCCATATCGAAAAACTCTTCACGAAGGGCCGAGACCCTGTTCTTCACCACAGGAGCCAGCACGGCAAAAATCAGTACTGCGACAAGCGTGCCCGGCATTATTTGCTCAATTTTGAGGCTCTCTCCCTGAAAAGCGATGCTCAGAAGGCCGGAGAGGTTCATACCGATTGCAAAGAGCAGCACAAGCATCGCAATGCTCATCGCGCTACCCAGCCATGAAAGCTTCATCAGCAGGTGGACATTCGAATTGAGAACGAGCTTCTGCAGGAATCTGGCAAGAATAACCCCGAGGACAAGAGCCAGCACCATAGATGCTAACCACTGAAGAGGAATCCATACAAGGTCGGTATCCGTGACACCATAATACATTTGAGTGCCCACCAAGGCCGCGGTCAGCGAAGGCAGAATCGCTGAAGGCTGGCCTATGAGGTGGAGCACAAGGACTACCGCCAGAGCGGAGCCTATGGCAATGTAGACTGAGGTCGAAGACAGGTCTATGGTAAACTGCTCCATATCCCCCATCACGGCCCCCAACACCAGTCCGGATCCCAAAGAAATAAGCATGGAAGGCAACAGCAGCCAACGCGGAATGGAGAAGCAGGTCGCCACAGGCGCGAGGGACATAGGCAATTCCCAAAGAATTACGGCCGCAAACAGCAGGGCCGTAAGCAAAGCAACGGTAAGGAGTTCCATATCAGATGATTCTGCGTATGGACATTACCGAAAGCTGATCTGCTACTTTGAGTGCTTCCTGGGAAAGCTCCTCTATATGAAGCGCAAAATAGCGGAGATGGAATTTTTCGGACAGTTTGAGCTTGTCCATATCGTGAAAAACCTTGCGCTTGAGAATCTTCGCCTGAGTGTCAGCCTCTTTCTGGAAGAAATAGACGCGATGCACCATGTCCGGCACCGAATCCGGAGTCTTGAAATAAGCCTTGGATGCGGGTATCGTTGTGGACATTGCCTCGGTGCTGAGTTCCATCAGTTTCAGGAAATCAGCATTCAACTCCACAGGAATGTGCGGAGTCTCGATTTCGAACTGGTAGAGGTTGTTGTTGAGGGTGTCGAGCACATGGTCCATGCGCTCAAGGAGCCGCAATATGTCGCCTCGAGGACGACTCAGGCTGTTTCTTCTGTAAAGATCTGCCTCAATGTCCCTTCGGAGAATCTCGGCATCGGACTCAAGTCTTGTGATTGACTGGAGATTTCCGCTCAGGGCATCTTCGTTGTGGTAGATGTAATTCTTGACACCTTCAATAAATACCAGAAGTGATTGATCAACTATATCAAAGAACTTGTCAAGGCGCCCAATTGTTTCCTTTGTTTTTCTGTTGAACATAACCTTGTTGTTGCAAATATGGGTTAATGATTCTGCATTTCAAAGACCACGCGCACGTATATACGCAACGGTATGAAATGAATGTTAAGTTATATTTAATGTATAATAGTATTGATTACCAGTGGCTTAAAAAACACGTGTTAAGTTGGCATTCCTGCTGACGCAAATTTAGACAAAGAAATTGTAAAGAAAAAAGTTTAACAAAAAATTTTCATTCTTCGCTCGTATTTCGCGCGTATATGCGTACCTTTGCAAATCGAATAACACTATATTAACAATGAACACACTATTCTATCTGGTGCCGGCCGCATCGATTATTGCGCTGGCTTTCGCGTACATCTTCTTCAGGCAGATGATGAAGGAAGATGAAGGCACCCCGACAATGAAAGAAATCGCCTTGTATGTCAGACAGGGTGCGATGGCATATCTCAAACAACAGTACAAGATTGTCATCATAGTATTTATCGTTCTGGCTGCAGTCTTTGCAGTCCTCGCTTACGGATTCCATATCCAGAATCCATGGGTTCCGTTCGCCTTCCTTACGGGAGGCTTCTTCTCAGGCCTTGCCGGGTTTGTGGGAATGCGCACCGCTACCTATGCTTCCGGACGCACCGCGAACGCTGCACGCAAGTCCCTCAATCACGGACTCAAGATTGCCTTCAGGTCCGGAGCCGTTATGGGTCTGACCGTTGTAGGCCTCGGACTTCTGGACATTGCTCTCTGGTGGTTCCTTCTCAACCTGTTTATTCCGGAGGGTGACCTTACTACGTCTCAGGAAATAATTGTAATCACAACCACAATGCTGACCTTCGGCATGGGAGCCTCAACCCAGGCACTGTTTGCCCGTGTAGGCGGAGGCATATACACCAAGGCCGCTGACGTAGGTGCCGATATTGTGGGTAAGGTTGAAACGGATCTTCCTGAGGACGACCCGCGCAACCCGGCAACCATTGCTGACAATGTGGGTGACAATGTGGGTGATGTAGCCGGAATGGGAGCCGACCTTTACGAAAGTTACTGCGGTTCGATTCTCTCCACCATGGCCCTTGGAGCGTCCGCTTTCTATTCTATGGGAACCGAGATGCAGCTCAAGTCCATACTTGCACCTATGCTCATTGCGGCAGCCGGCGTTGTTCTGTCAGTCGCCAGCATATTTACCGTACGCACCAAAGAAGGCGCCGGTATGGGCCAGTTGCTCAAATCCATGAGCTTCGGTACCAATCTTGCCGCTATACTCAGCGCCTTTGCGACCTTCGGCATCCTCGCCCTGGTATTCGGCACGGAAACTTCCGACTGGTGGCATTTCTCCCTGTCCGTAGTATCCGGTCTGATTGCCGGCGTAGTAATCGGAAAGGCCACGGAGTACTATACTTCCCACTCATACAAGCCTACTCAGAAGCTTGCAGAGGCTGCGCAGACAGGTCCCGCAACCGTTATCATCAACGGCGTAGGACTGGGAATGATTTCTACCGCCATACCGGTGATTGCAATAGTTTGCGCAATCGTACTCTCCTTCCTTTTCGCAACAGGTTTCAATATGAAGGATATCATCGCTGAGCCTGCCCTTCTTTCCAAGGGTCTTTACGGAGTTGCAATCGCTGCTGTAGGAATGCTCAGCACCCTTGGCATAACCCTCGCAACCGACGCTTACGGACCTATTGCCGACAATGCAGGCGGAAATGCCCAGATGAGTGAACTGGAGCCGAAAGTTCGTGAGCGCACCGATGTGCTCGACGCCCTCGGCAATACAACAGCCGCCACAGGAAAGGGTTTCGCAATCGGTTCCGCCGCTCTGACAGCTCTCGCTCTCCTGGCTTCATATATAGAAGAACTGAAAATAGCCATGGGTCCGGCCGGTGAAGGCCTCAGCATTGTAGATGTGCTGGACCGCTTCAATGTAAGCCTTATGAATCCTGCCGTACTCGCAGGCGTCTTTCTCGGCGCAATGATGGCCTTCCTCTTCTGCGGACTTACCATGAACGCAGTGGGCCGTGCCGCCCAGAAGATGGTGGTGGAGGTTCGCAGGCAGTTCCGCGAAATCAAGGGCATACTTGAAGGAAAGCAGCGTCCGGATTACTCCCGCTGCGTGGAAATCAGCACAAAGGCGGCCCAGAAGGAGATGATTTTCCCTTCAGTACTGGCAATTGTGGTTCCTGTGCTGGTCGGCGTCATTCTCGGCCCTGCAGGCGTGCTCGGATTGCTTGCCGGCGCCCTGGGAGCAGGCTTCGTGCTTGCAATCTTCCTGGCCAACTCCGGCGGAGCCTGGGACAATGCAAAGAAATATGTTGAAGAGGGTAATTTCGGAGGAAAGAACTCCGAAAGTCACCACGCCACAGTTGTAGGCGACACTGTAGGAGATCCGTTCAAGGACACCTCAGGACCATCCCTCAACATTCTCATCAAGCTGATGTCCATGGTATCTATCGTGATGGCGGGACTGACAGTGCTTTTCTAGAAAAAGACAGTTTTTGGATTTGCAAATACCGCAAACTGGCTACTCAGTCAGTTTGCGGTATTTGAATCTCTTAGGCTCTTCCGTACCTAAACGCATATTGCGGTTCTCTTCATATTCGGAATAGCTTCCTTCGAAGAAATAGACCTGAGAGTCACCCTCGAATGCGAGGATATGGGTGGCAATCCTGTCCAGGAACCAGCGGTCGTGGCTTACCACTACCGCACAGCCGGCAAATCCGTCCAAGCCGTCCTCCAATGCACGGATAGTGTTGACATCCACGTCGTTGGTAGGCTCGTCGAGAAGCAGCACATTGCCTTCATCCTTGAGGGTAAGTGCGAGATGGAGCCTGTTGCGCTCACCTCCCGAGAGCACTCCGCAGAGCTTTTCCTGGTCAGCACCTGAGAAGTTGAAACGGCTGACCCAACTGCGGGCATTGATGTCCCTGTTGCCCAGACGTATCCACTCCGAGTTCTCGGCAATGGTCTCGAACACGGTTTTGTCCGGGTCAATGCTCTTGTGCTGCTGGTCAACATAGGAAATCTTCACAGTCTCACCTATCTCTATACTTCCGCTGTCCGGCTGCTCAAGGCCCATAATCAGACGGAAAAGAGTGGTCTTTCCTGCGCCGTTGGGTCCGATAACTCCCACTATGCCTGCAGGCGGCAGCACAAAGTCAAGATGTTCGAAAAGAAGTTTGTCCCCATAGGCTTTGCTCACATCGTGGAACTCTATAACCTTGTTGCCGAGATGCGGTCCGTTAGGGATATAGATCTCAAGATTTGATTCTTTCTCTTTGGAATCGGCAGATGCCAGCTTTTCATAGGCACCAAGGCGGGCCTTCTGCTTTGCCTGACGGGCCTTCGGTGCCATGCGGACCCACTCAAGCTCGTGCTGCAGGGTCTTGCGACGCTTGCTCTCCTGCTTTTCCTCAAGGGCGAGACGCTGAGTCTTCTGCTCAAGCCAGCTGGAGTAATTTCCCTTCCAAGGAATGCCTTCTCCACGGTCAAGCTCAAGTATCCATCCTGCCACATTGTCAAGGAAGTAACGGTCGTGGGTTACGGCTATTACCGTGCCCTTGTACTGCTGCAGATGGGCTTCGAGCCACTGGATGCTCTCGGTGTCGAGATGGTTGGTAGGCTCGTCGAGAAGCAGTACGTCCGGCTGGCGCAGAAGAAGGCGGCAGAGAGCCACACGCCTGCGTTCGCCTCCGGAAAGAGTGCTTACCTTAGCCTCTGACGGAGGGCACTGGAGGGCATCCATTGCCCTTTCCAGCTTGGAATCGATTTCCCAGCCGTCACAATGCTCGATTTTCTCGGTGAGCTCTCCCTGACGCTCGATAAGCGCGTTCATCCTGTCGGGGTCTTCGAGCACCTCAGGGTCGCAGAAAGAGTTGTTCAGATCCTCATATTCCCTAAGGAGATCCATCACTTCCTGCACTCCTTCCTGAACGACTTCAAGCACGGTCTTTTGAGGGTCCATCTGAGGCTCCTGTTCAAGGTAGCCTACCGAGTAGCCGGGAGCCCATACAACTTCTCCCTTGTAGGATTTCTCCACTCCGGCAATGATTTTGAGCAGGGTGGATTTTCCGGAACCGTTGAGACCGATGATTCCGATTTTCGCTCCGTAGAAGAAGGAAAGGTAAATGTCCTTTAGAATAGTCTTGTTGTTGTGCGGGAGTACCTTTCCCACACCGTTCATCGAGAATATGATTTTTTCGTCTGTCATAATCCTTTAAATCTTTTCAAACAATTCCTCTGCATTGTCAGCAATGTCCATTGCCCCGGATGCCTGCAAATCAGTGCGCGGGCGGAAGCCCCAGCTTACGCCTATGCTGCGCACTCCCCCGTTGGACGCGGTTTTCATATCCGTAGCCGAATCGCCCACAAAAACAGTCTCTTCCCTGCCTACCCCGGCCTTTTCCATAATCAGCTGTACCACAGCGGCATCCGGTTTGAGAGGAAGCTCGGGGCTGTTGCCCAGCACGGCAACAAAATTGATATCGGGGAAGAATTCACTGACCAACTTCTCTGCCCCTTCCTGGAATTTGTTGGATGCAACAGCAAGCATGATTCCTCGGTTCTGCAAGCGGGAAAGCAGCTGCTGCATTCCCGGATACGGACGGGTGTGCACATCTATATGAGCCACATAATAGTCCACGAAGTCGGCCAGGACTTCATCCGTCAACGGTTCCCCGGCCGCCTGGCCCAGGGCGTTGATTACAAGCTGACGTATGCCGTGCCCGACCATATCCCTGTACCGGGCAATCGAGTGCTGAGGCAGTCCACGCAGCTCAAGTGCGTAGTTGACAGCGGTACCCAGATCCTCAATGGTGTTGATGAGGGTACCGTCAAGATCGAATATTACAAGTTTTGTCATTTTGCTGTAATGTGAAAACAATGTTCCTGCCTTTCATATTTGACAAGGCAATGACCTGCATTGCGGCGGTCGAGAAGCACTTCTCCCAGCACCTTGGTAAGTTCAAAAGGCTGCATGAATTCTTTGCTCTCATCCTCACGATAGTAACGGGTATATGCAATGTCGAAGGTGGTGCCATAGCAATGCGCGGAGTTTGCGGAGGCGTTGGGATTGCCGCTGCGACGCAGTCTCAACACATCGTCTTCGGTACGCAGCACCGAAGAAACCACGAGTTTGTAGTCCAACAGTCCATGATTCCGGAGAGAATCTGAAAAAGCCTGTGCTATCGCCTCAAGCTCGCGCGCAGCGTTCTTGGTAAGAAAAGGCACTGAGTAGCGCAAGTCATAGATGATATACAGATCATTATCCTTGATTTCAACCAGACCTTCGCTCTCCACCTCAGCCCTGTTTTTCGGTACCCTCTTCAGGCCGGTTCGTTTGGCGACATTGAGATGCTCTTCATTCAAATCGTTGAAGAGTTTGGAATATGGCAGCCTTTTGCGGTGATAGATAATCTCCTTAGGGCTTGATTTGGCAGCCTTCGACTCTTTGGCCTCGGGCTTGTGTTCCACAGCCTTCTGAACCAGTTCAACAACCTCATCAGCCGCTTCTTCATCTTCAATCACCGCATCACGCGCAGCTCCACCCGAGCACGCTAGTCCGGCAAGAAGTCCGATGACAAAACCCATCAGAAAGATAATCAAAAGGGTAATGATTGCCTTGCGTCTTTTATTATTCATAATACTTCTTTTCAAATGCTTCAAGTATCCTGGTTTTCATCTCAAGATACTGCGGTTCAG
>CAKMNE010000018.1 GCA_927798505.1 uncultured Bacteroidales bacterium | reverse complement strand
TTTGAAGAAGTGATTCCGACGCGATTCGAACGCGTGACCCACAGCTTAGAAGGCTGTTGCTCTATCCAGCTGAGCTACGGAACCATCATTAACTTTTGGACTGCAAATATACACGAAATAATTCAAAAATGAAGTATCTTTGGCGCCGATATGTACACAATCCTAAAGAAAGAGATGCTTACACCAACCATTTGCAGGATGGTGGTGCGGGCTCCGAGGCTGGCCGCAGCGGCTTTGCCCGGTCAGTTTCTGATAGTCAGGACAGATGAAACAGGGGAGAGAATTCCCCTCACAATCAGCGACTACGATCGCGAAAACGCTACGGTTACCATAGTCACACAGAAAATCGGAGCCTCAAGCGCGCGGATTGTTGCAATGGAGGCCGGTGACGCCTTTGCCGATGTCGTAGGCCCTCTCGGAAAAGCATCCGAATTCGTGGAACTCTCCGACGAAGAGCTTTCTTCAAAGAGCTATGTATTCATCGCCGGAGGCGTAGGCACCGCACCGGTCTATCCCCAGGCAAAGTGGCTTCACGAGCGCGGAGCCCACGTCGAAGTCATCATAGGCGCCCGCAACGAAAGCCTTCTCATCTACACCGAAGAGATGGCCTCCGTCTGCTCGGAGCTTCATATCTGCACTGACGACGGCTCCAAGGGCTTCAAGGGTGTGGGAACGGCAATGATCGAAAAGCTTGTCGCGGAAGGTCACCATTTCGACCGGGCGGTCGCAATCGGGCCTATGATAATGATGAAATTCAGCACTCTCGCCTGCACCAGGCTCGGCATCCCTGTCACAGTCAGCCTCAACACGCTGATGGTGGACGGCACCGGAATGTGCGGCGCTTGCCGTGTGAGCGTTGGCGGAAAGACCATGTTTGCCTGCGTTGACGGCCCTGAGTTTGACGGTGCCCTCGTGGATTTCGATGAGGCCATGCGCCGTCAGGGACAATACAAAACCGAAGAAACAAAGGCAAAGGAGGCAATGCAATGGTAAGAGCACCAAGAACAAAGGTCAGGGAGCAGGACCCTAAGGTGAGGGCCTGCAATTTCGATGAGGTAAGCCTCGGATTCAATCTTGAGGAGGCTCAGCAGGAGGCCGCAAGGTGCCTTCACTGCAAGAACCCGCGCTGCGTTGCCGCCTGTCCGGTAGGCATCAGCATTCCTGAATTCATAGAGAAAATCAAGGAAGGGGATGTGCTTGGAGCCGCCGGCATCATAGCCGTGGATTCCTCTCTTCCTGCAGTGTGTGGCCGTGTGTGCCCGCAGGAAACCCAGTGTGAGGGCAGCTGCGTGCTCGGCGTCAAGGGCGAGAGCGTCGCAATCGGCAACCTGGAGCGCTTTGCGGCCGACTGGTGCCGCGAGAACGGAGTGGCTCCAAAGGCGGAAGTGGAGAAGGTCGGCAAGGGAGAAAAGGTGGCAATAGTAGGCTCCGGCCCGGCAGGTCTTGCCTGCGCGAGTGACCTCGCGAAATGGGGCTACGACGTCACCATATTCGAAGCCCTTCACAAGGTTGGCGGCGTGCTGGTTTACGGCATCCCCGAGTTCCGCCTCCCTAAGGACACGGTGCTTGCGCACGAAATAGATGAGGTGCGCCAGCTTGGCGTGAAGATCGAGACGGATGTCATCATAGGTCGAACCCTGACCATAGACGATCTCTTCGACAAGGAAGGGTTCAAGGCCGTGTTCGTAGGGTCCGGAGCGGGCCTTCCGAAATTCATGGGCATCCCGGGCGAGAACTGCAACGGCGTCTTCTCCGCCAACGAGTTCCTCACCCGCAACAACCTGATGAAGGCCTACCGCGAGGACTATCTCACCCCTATCCACGCCGGCCGCAAGGTTTGCGTAGTGGGAGGAGGCAATGTGGCTATGGACGCGGCGCGCACAGCTCTTCGCCTCGGGGCTGAGGTGCATATCGTCTATCGCCGCACGGAAAACGAACTGCCGGCGCGCCGCGAGGAAGTGCACCACGCCAAGGCGGACGGCATCATTTTCGATATGCTCACCAACCCGGTCGAGGTGCTGGGAGACGAGAACGGATGGGTGCGGGCCCTGCGCTGCGTGCGCATGGAGCTCGGTGAGCCGGATGAGTCGGGCCGCCGCTCACCTGTGGTCATCCCGGGATCCGAGTTCGAAATTGAGACCGAGACAGTCATAATGGCCCTCGGCACTTCGCCTAACCCGCTGATTGCCAATACTACAGATGGCCTGCAGACCACCCGCAGGGGAGGCATAGTCGCAGACGAAAGGGGAGCCACCACCCGTGAAGGAGTGTTCGCGGGAGGCGATGCAGTTACAGGCGCCGCCACTGTCATCCTCGCCATGGGCGCAGGCCGCAAGGCCGCTGCCGCGATAAGGGATTATCTCAACGAAAAATAGTTCAGGCTGATTCTCCCGCCACCATCATAGGCGAAAGCCTCAGCTGGGAGTTGCAGTTTGATTCTCCGTTAAGCTTGTCGAGAAGTATTTTCACGGCAAGCTTTGACATATCCTCCACAGGCTGGCTGATGCGGGTGATGGAAGGAGTCATATAGTCCATATACAGATTGTTGTCGAAGGATATGAGGGCGACGTCCTGCGGGATGCTGAGTCCCGCCTCCCGTATTGCCTTCAGCGCGCCCAGCATAATGGTATTGCTCAGGGCGAATATGGCGGTCGGCCTTATTTCCCTGCTCATCAGCAGCTTTGCCTCCAGATAACCGTTCTGGACCGAGAACTCGTTGCCAACGATATTGATGTTCTCCGCCAGCCCGGCTTCCTCCATAGCCCTGCAATAGCCTTTTACCCTTTCCTTGTTGGGCATAGAGCTCTGCACTCCCTGGATGCAGGTGATCCTGCTGTGTCCACGGCTCAGCAGATGTTTCGTTGCGTCCAGTCCTCCCTGATAGTTGTTGGTGGTGACAAAGGGCAGGGAGGTGTTTTCGTAATATCTGTCAATGAGCACCAGCGGGGTGTGACCGCTGAGCATCTCCATCTCCTCTCCGTTTTCTCCGCAAGGAACTGCAATCAGTCCGTCAACCTGACGGGAAATCAGGGAGCGGGCACTCTCGTTGAGCTTCTGCTCGCTTTCCATAGTGTCCACGACTATTGTGGTGAAGTTGCTGTCCGACAGTTCGGAGATAATCACGCTTGCCATATCGGCGAAATATGGGTTTGAGACGGATGGCAGCAAAAGACCTATGGTGTTGGATTTTTTAGTGCGCAAAATTTGCGCGGTCGCGCTCGGGGTGTAGTTGCACCTGCGGGCTTCGCGCAATACGGCCTTCACCGTAGCTTCGCTGATTCGATACTTTTCGGCCTTTCCGCTCAAAACCCGTGAAATAGTTGTGGCGGAACAGCCAAGTCTCTCTGCCATTGATGATAAGGTCTCTTTCATTGATGTAATTACGCTTCTGGTTGCGCAACAAAATTAGAATATTGCGCACAATTCTCAAAAAATTTTACAATCTTTGTTAGAGAAATTAATTGATTTTATTTGCGTTTCTTGTACTTTCGTGATGGTTTTTAAGGTAGCGCAATCGTTATCGCAACCAATAACACTGAATAACCATATAATATTCATAAGCAATGCATAAAGCTAAAGTAGTCGTTATCGGAAGCAGCAATACCGATATGACGATCAAAGGCGACAGACTTCCCAAGCCTGGTGAGACCGTGCTTGGGGGAGAATTTCGTATGGGCCCCGGGGGAAAGGGAGCAAATCAGGCAGTAGCTGCACAGCGTCTCGGCGCAGATGTGTCTTTCATCTGCAAGGTGGGAAGGGACATCTTCGGTGACAATGCAATAGCGGGATATCAGAAAGAAGGCATAGACTGCTCCCGCATATTGCGTTCCGACAAGGCGTCGGGAACTGCCCTGATTCTGGTGGACGGCAATGCGGAGAACTGCATTGCAGTGGCTCCCGGAGCCAATGCCGACCTTACTCCTGAAGACGTGGACAGCGTGGCGGATGTTATCCGCAGTGCGGACTATCTCATCCTCCAGCTCGAGATTCCGGTGGAGAGCGTGCTCCGTGCCGCAAAGATCGCCCATGAGGCGGGTGTCTATGTGATTCTCAATCCGGCTCCTGCCTGTCATCTTCCAGATGAATTATTCGGCTATATTTCCCTTATCACGCCTAACCAGACCGAATCCGCCCTGCTCAGCGGGGTCGGGGACAATCTGGACGCCGCAGTTGAAAAGCTTATGCAACTCGGCGTAAAGGACGTAGTCGTTACCCTCGGAAGCAAGGGGTCCCTTGTCATCAGCGAAGGCACAAGGACCCTCGTTCCTTCTCTCAAAGTCAAGGCAGTTGATACTACCGCTGCCGGTGACACCTTCTGCGGTGCCCTGTGTGTCGCACTCAGTGAAGGCTGCAGCCTGGTCGATGCCGCCGGGTTCGCAACAAAGGCTTCGGCCCTCACAGTTCAGAAAATGGGTGCTCAGGACAGCATCCCGTTCAGGTCAGATATCAAATAATTAATCAGCACTTTTTATGGTAATCGTCAACAGTTATCCGTTAGCAGTTATTCTCTGCTTTGTCATTATGCTCTGCTGGGGCTCCTGGGGAAACACCCAGAAGGCCGCTGCCAAGAGTTGGCGCTATGAACTCTTCTACTGGGACTACGTAATCGGAATGGTGATTTTCTCTCTTCTGCTTGCGCTCACCCTCGGCTCTTTCGGAACGGAAGGACGCCATTTCTTCCAGGATCTCGCACAGGCTGATATTGCCAACATAGGATGGATAGTACTCGGAGGCTTCATATTCAATGCTTCCAATATTCTTCTCAGCGCATCCACTTCCATCGCCGGTATGTCCGTTGCCTTCCCTCTGGGATGCGGTCTCGCACTGGTGCTGGGAGTATTCAACAACCTGCGCGTGGAGATGGCTCAGGGTGCCTTGAAGAGCAATGTTCCTCTTCTTGCACTCGGCGTTGCTCTCGTGGTGGTTGCCGTCATTCTCAACGGCGTGGCTTCCGGCAAGAAGGGAAGCTCCAACATCAGCAAGGCTGATCAGCGCAAGGGCGTCATCCTCGCCCTCGTTGCGGGAATCGTGATGTCCTTCTTCTCATCTTTCGTGATGAGGGCTATGGACCTCAAGGACTTCGCGAATATGGAGGCCGGCAAGGTTGGACCTTACACCGCAATCGTAGTATTCTCCCTGGCAGTGCTTGCAAGCCATTTCATTTTCGGACCTCTGGTGATGAAGAAGCCTTTCCTGGGCGAGCCTGTCTCTATGAAGGCCTACTTCAAGGGTGATGCGAAGACTCACATTGTCGGCATGCTCGGAGGTATGATATGGTGCCTCGGTACCGCGCTGAGCTACATTGCCGCAGGCAAGGCCGGAGCATCCGTTTCATACGCCCTCGGTCAGGGTGCACCTATGGTGGCCGCCATCTGGGGTATATTCATATGGAAGGAGTTCAAGGGCTCAAGCAAGAAGGTCTATGGTCTCCTGGCCGCGATGTTCCTCTTCTTCATCATCGGTCTCGGACTCATTGTGGTATCCGGTAACTAATACGAAATGAACAGATTAAATACTATAATAGCGCTTCTGGCCTTCTGTTTTGCGGCAGGCCTGACCGCCTCGGCCCAGACCCGTACCGTTTCCGGTGCGGTAAAGGGCGCGGACGGGGAAATTCTTCCGGGCGCAAGCGTGGTCAGCACCAAGGGCAGCCCTTATGTGATTGCTGACATGGACGGCAAATTCGAAATCGCCGCAAAGACCGGCGATTCCTTCACCGTCTCCTTCTTCGGATATGATGACACCGTTTTCACCGTGAAGGACGGTGTGGACAATTATCCGGTAGTGCTCCCGGTTTCCGCCGCAACTATGCTGGACGAGACCGTGGTAATCGGTTACGGAACCACCACCAAGAAGGAGGTTACCGGTTCGGTTACTTCCATCAGGAGCGAATCCCTTGACAAGGGTTCCTACATCGATGCCAGCGCAATGCTCCAGGGAAAGGTGGCCGGTCTTTCCATCACCAATCCTAACGGAGGAGACCCTAACGGTTCTATGGAAATCATCCTGCGAGGAACCAATACCCTCAGTGCAGGCCAGGGTCCTCTGATCATCATCGACGGAGTCAGCGGAGCGGACCTGCAGACCATCAATTTCCAGGAAGTGGAGACCATTGATGTGCTCAAGGACGGTTCGGCTGCGGCCATTTACGGAACCCGCGGAACCAACGGCGTGATCATTATCACCACCAAGCGTGCCCGCGCCGGCCACACATCGGTCGAGTACCGCGGTCAGGCTTCAGTGCAGACCCTGCTCTCGCGTGCGGTGCCTATGACTGCGGAGCAGTACAACTACACCGTAGAGAATTATCTTCCTGATGCCGCCGCATACCAGTACGGCGCCCAGACAGACTGGTTCAATGAGGTTACCCGCACTCCGGTTTCTCACCGCCACAGCGTTGCGGTCAGCGGAGGCAGCGAGAAGTTCTCCCATAGAACCACTATGAACGTGGAGCAGAACCAGGGTTTGCTGCGAAACAACGATAACAACAAGTTCCTCTTCCGCACCAACATTCACCAGGAGGCTCTCGAGGGCTGGCTCACTTTCGACGGAAACTTCAGTTACGGCAAGCGCAAATTCAACGGCACCCGTACCGGCATCTTCCGTCAGGCCTTCATGCACAACCCGACCGAGCCTATCTACGATGAAACCGATGAGGACAACGGTGGCTATTTCACCATCGGAGGAATGGATTACTACAATCCTGTGGCCATGCTCAACGAGCGTCAGAACGGCTACGATGTGGACGATCTTTCCGTGAACGGACGCTTCACTCTCAACATTCTTCCGGTGAAGGGTCTGAAATGGGACAACTTCGTCAGCTGGGGCAGCAAAAACAGCCTTTACACTGACTACAAGACACGCTACTATCCTGGTGAAACGGCCCAGAAGGGAACCGCCGAGATTGACAATACCCGAAGGACCAACCTCCAGCACGAGCGCACTGTGCAGTACAGCACTAAAATCAGGGAAGTGGCTCTTCAGGCAATTGCAGGCTACACCTTCGAGCAGTCCGAGACCTTTACCACTTACATGTACAATTACGGTTTCGACACCGACTACTTCAATGTGAACAACATAGGTGCGGGAACCGCCCTGCTGAACGGCAAGGGAGATATGAGCTCCAGCCGCTACGGCAACCGCTATGTGGCCTTCTTCGGCCGTGTGATGGCAAACTACAAGGAGAAGTATATGGTTTCCGCCTCCCTGCGCCGTGACGGCTCCAGCCGTTTCGGAGCTAACCAGAAATGGGGATGGTTCCCGGCAGTGAGCCTGGGATGGCGCCTTACCCAGGAACCTTGGATGCAGGAACTCAGCTGGCTGAACGAACTCAAGCTGCGCGCCGGATTCGGTATGACCGGAAACCAGGACTTCGACAACTACAAGTCCCTCTTCCTCGTAAAGCCTGACGGTTATTTCTACTATGACGGCAAATGGCAGACAGCCTATGCCCCTGCAAGCAACGCCAACCCGGATCTTGCCTGGGAGAAAAAGTCGGAGTTCAACATTGGTCTGGACTACGAAGTGCTGGATGGCCGCATCAGCGGAGCGGTGGATTACTACTACCGCCTTACCACGGACCTGCTTTACAACTACACGGTGCCGGTGCCGCCTTATGACTACAACACCCTCTTCACCAATGTGGGCAAAATCAGCAACTCCGGCATAGAGTTCACCCTCAATGCCATTCCTGTAAAGTCCAAGAGCGTAACCTGGAACACCACCTTCACCTTTGCCCACAACGAGAACAGGCTCATATCCTTCACCAACGAAGAGTTTGCAGGACAGGAGTATCGCGTTGGCTGGCTCAACTCTCCTCTTGCCTGCTACAGCCAGAGGCTGGTTGAGGGCGAGGCAATAGGCACCTTCTACGGACCGGTTTATCTTGGGCTCAAGTCCAGCGGCTCCGCAAACCTGGAGCAGCGCAATGAGAAAGACTGGGTGAAACTCGGCAATGCCAATCCTTTCTGCACCATAGGATGGAGCAACAGCGTGGAAATCGGACAGTTCACCATCAGCGCCGCGCTTCGCAGCTCCCTTGGCGGAGTGGTTTTGAACCAGATGAAGGCGGTTTATGAGAACATCACCGAATTCGGACAGAAGAACGTGCTTGCAAGCTGGCTTGACGAGCCTGAGTACACAGGAAAGAACGCTTATTCGTCCAAGTATATAGAGGATGCAAGCTACCTCAAGCTCGACAACCTGACTGTCACCTACAATGTCCCTGTGCCGAAGACCTCGCTCGTGAAGAATTGCAGCGTCTATCTCTCAGGACAGAATCTCTTCGTGCTGACCGGCTACTCGGGAGTTGACCCTGAGGTTTCCCTCAGCGGACTGGCTCCGGGCATAGAAGGCCTCAGCTACTACCCGAGGACAAGGTCCTTCACCTTTGGCGTTAACGTTAAATTCTGATGGCTATGAAACTGAATATAAAGAACATCATACTTGGTGCGGCCCTGCTGGCAGCATCCTGCACCAATCTCGACGAGCGCCCGTACTCACAGATGATGAAGGACGACTTCCTCAGCGACCCTGCACTTCTGGACCTCTATACAGCAAGACCTTACACCATGCTCCAGAACTGGGGCCACGAGCAGAGTATGTTCACTTTGCTCCTGCAGCTCACCAACGAGGTCGCAATCCCAAAGTCTTACGAAGGCAGCTGGGCGGAAGCGCGTTACGGTGAAGTGCAGTCCCACGACATTCCGGCAAGCAACAAGCTGGTGCGTTTGGGCTGGGACTTCTGCTTCAACGGAATTTCCGCCTGCAACGACGCCATTGCCGTAATTCAGGATACTCCTGACACCGAAGCCAAGACCAAGACTCTTTCCGACCTGAGGGTTCTGCGCACTTACTATTACCTGCTCGCAGTCGATTGCTGGGGCAATGTGCCTTTCTCCATAGACAAGCACCAGGTCGGCTATCCGGAGCAGAAGGACAGGGCCTTTATGCTGAAGTGGATAGAGGATGAAATAGAAGAATGCCTGCCTCATCTCGAAGCAACGGTCTCTTCAAAGACCTACGGCCGCGTTACCAAGGGCATGGCTCAGTTCATTCTTGCCAAGATTTATCTCAACTCTGAGAAATGGACCGGCACAGCCCGTTACTCTGAGCTCGAGGCTGTGTGCAAAGACATTATGGACAGCGGGAACTACAGCCTCACCCCTACCTATGCCGCCAATTTTGCAATAAACGCGGTTAACGGCAGCGAGGCCATATTTGCCATCCCTTACAGCAGTGTCTATAATGTGGGAGAATATTTCTACATTTGGGTAATGACATTCAACGACGACCTCACCAAGGCATTCAACCTGGGCTCCGCCTGGAACGGTTCCATGATTTGCCAGCCTGACTTCTTCGACTCCTACGAGAGCGGCGACACCCGAAAGGACGCCTGCTGGCTCTACGGACAGGTCTATGATTACAATGGACAGGAGTACAAGCTCAAACAGATCAACGCGGACAAGTCCGTCAGCTACATCCCTTATGTTCTCGAGCCTTCCGCAATCGATGAATCCAAGTACCATTCAGGTCTTTCCAGGATGGACGGAGCCCGTATCGTGAAGTGGCCTTACCAGACCGACGGCACCCTGAACACCTACCGTATCTGCATGGAAAACGATTTCATACTGATGCGTTACTCAGACGTGGTTCTGATGTATGTGGAAGCGCTTGTGCGCCAGGGCAGGACGGCAGATGCCGCAGCTGTTCCAGAGTTCCAGCAGATCCGTAGAAGGGCAGGCCTTGAGCCTATGACAGCGGATCAGCTGACTCTGCACAATCTCCTTCTCGAGCGCCAGCACGAACTGTGTATGGAAGGCTGGTCCCGTCAGGACCTCATCCGCTTCGGCGAATACACCAAGGCCTGGTGGGCCAAGGAAGAGGGGCAGGCCTATATGGAACTTCTCCCTATCCCTGACCAGCGTAGGGCCGACAACCCGAATCTCGAACAGAATACAGGATACAACGATTAATGAAAAAGATACTTTACACTGCACTGGCCGCAGTTCTGGCCATCTCCTGCACGGGCAAACCGCAGACAGCCGAAATCAGCTACACCGAGCTCCACGACAAGATAGCCGGGGCCTGGCTGGGGCAGATGGTGGGCAATATCTACGGACTCGAGTATGAGAACAAATTCATTGAAGAGCCGGGTGAACCGCCTTTCGTATTCAACAAGGCTGTACGCAAGATGACCGCCGTGGACGGAGCCTTCTCCGATGATGATACGGATGTGGAGTACCTCTATCTTCTGATGATGGAGAAATATGGTGTCCATCCTACCTACGCCCAGATTCGCGAGGGTTGGATGTACCATATCCGCGACCGCGTGTGGCTTGCAAACCGCGCCACCCTCGGAGCCATGCACTACGGGCTCACGCCTCCTTTCACCGGTGACAAGCGCTACAACCCGCACTGGTTCCAGATCGACCCTCAGCTCATCAACGAGATCTGGGCTTACACCGCCCCGGGTATGCCGTCCTATGCGGCAGGCATCTCCGAGTGGGCTGCCCGCATCACTTCCGACGACTGGGCTACCTCTCCTACCGTGGTCTATGGAGCAATGTACTCCGAAGCCTTCTTCGAAAGCGACATAGAGACCCTCGTGAGGCATTCCAAGGAGTATCTTCCGAAGGGAGACCGCTTCCGCCACACCATAGACCAGTGCCTCGAACTCTATCACAAGTATCCGGAGGACTGGAAGCAGGCGCGCAAGGTCATCAAGCAGGAATACTGGACCGATGAGGCTGACGAGACCAAGACCATATGGAACGCCGATCTGAACGGAGCGATGGGAATACTCGCCCTGCTCTACGGTCAGGGTGACATAGAGAAGACCCTGCTCATTGGCTGCGCCCTGGGTTTCGATGCCGACAACCAGACCGCGACCATATGCGGACTGCTGGGAGTGATCAATGGAGCGGCCAGCGTGCCTTCCACCTGGTCTATGCCTGAACAGTTCCCGCACTGGACCAAGCCTTTCAATGACCGCTACATCAATGTGACCCGTTACGATATGCCGGACGCCTCCATCGAGGACCTGATCGACAGAACCGCCGAACTGGCCGCAAAGATCATTGTGGAGAACGGAGGACAGGAGTTTGAAAAAGACGGAGAGCGCTGGTTCAGAATCAATACGGCCGCCCGTTTTGCCGCCCCTCTCGAATTCTGCGTAGGCCCTAACCCGCGCATAGTGGTGGGGGAGAAGGTGGACTATGATTTCGCCTGCGTGACCAACCGCGGCTACAACTGGAAAATGACCGCCGGCAAGCTCCCGAAGGGCCTCAGGTTCAAGGGCGGCCGCCTCAGCGGAGTAGCCACCGAGCCGGGGGACTATGACATCACCCTCAGCCTCAGCGACGGCAGGCAGACCATCACCAAGGACTTCCACCTTGTGGTAAGGGGAGAAAACATCGCCCGGAAAGCCTCATCCATAGTGTCGCTCGCAAAGCAAACTAATTTCGATGTGCTGGACAGCTGCTGGACCACAGTGTCCCATGCTTTCTACGCCAAGGATGTCAGCGTTATCAACGACGGTATTCTCGACGGACCTGGTTCGGCCTTCTATTCCCTTACCGAAAAGTCCCTCGCACCTAAGCAGGACTACTTCGGCTACACCTGGGACGAGCCTCAGACCATTGATATGCTCGCTTTCCGCTACGGTTGTCTCGAAGAGTTCGGAGGATGGTACTCCAATATGAGAGTCCAGGTGCTGGATTGCAGCGGCGAGTGGGTGGACGTTCACAGCAGCGTCAGCCCTGCCCTTCCTCAGAGCGATGAAGTCTTCATACAGCCGCACAACGGAGAGTTCCTCTTCCGCTTCGCCCCGGTTACGACCAAGGGAGTGCGCATCATCGGTGACGATGCCGTTCTCGTACACTGGCACAAATACACCAAGAACGTTTCTTCCTTCATTTCAATAGCCGAGCTGGAGGTTTACAAGGCTCGTCCCGTGGAGTGTGTCACAATGTCCAAGGACGAGCTTATGGACCGCATTATGGGTGGATGGGCCGGACAGACCATAGGCGTTGTTTTCGGAGCTCCCACCGAGTTCAAGCATCAGGGCACCCTTATTCCGGACTCACAGCCCATCGGCTGGGGCGAGGACTATGTGGAGTACTGGTGGAAGGTCAAACCAGGCCTTTTCGACGATATTTACAATGACCTGACCTTTGCCGAGGCCTTCGAGAAATATGGCCTGGATGCCACAGCCGAGCAGATCGCAATCCCTTTCGCGACCGCCGACTATCACTTGGCGCATGCAAATCAGGCCGGACGCTACAACATCCGTCAGGGCATAATGCCGCCTGCTTCAGGACATTGGCTCAACAACCCTCACGCAGACGACCTGGACTTCCAGATTGAGGCTGACTTTATCGGGCTTATGGCTCCGGGCATGGTGCCTCAGGCCCTTGAGATTGCAGATAAGGTAGGACACATAATGAACAGCGGAGACGGTTTCTACGGAGGAGCCTTCGTTTCTGGACTCTATTCGGCCGCCTTCATCTGCGACGACCCTGTGGAAATCGTGGACATAGCTCTTCAGGGCATTCCTAAGGAGAGTACCTTCTATCAGTGCATAGACGATGTGCGCAAATTCCACAAACAGTATCCTGACGACTGGAAGCAGTGCTGGTTTGAAATACTCAAGAAATGGGGTGCCGACACGGGCTGCCCGAAGGGTGTGTTCCTGAGTTTCAACATTGACGCAAAGATCAATTCGGCCTATGTCGCAATCGGTCTGCTTTACGGAAACGGCGATTTCGGAAAGTCAATGGAAATCGCTACCCGCTGCGGCCAGGATTCGGACTGCAATCCTGCCACCGTGGGAGGCGTGCTCGGCGTGATGTATGGCAAGAGCGGCATTCCGGAGTTCTGGAGCAAGCCTCTGGAGCCGGTATGGGACAGTAATTTCGAAGGAACTGACGTTTCGCTCGCAAAGGGCTCGCTTTATTCCTACAATCATGCTCTCCAACTGATCGAGCGTAACGGAGGCAAGGTGGACGCTCAGAGTGTGTCCATCCCTCAGCTTCACATAGGTGTTCTTCCTCTTGAGCAGAACTTTGTGGATACCTATCCGGTGTTCCGCGACCAGAAGGATGCCTGGATGGAAAAAGAGTACGAATTTGACTTCAGTGGAAACGGATTCTGCATTTGGGGCAATCTGGTATGCCTGCGCGGCATCTCCAGGGACTACGCCAACAGGGTAGCCAAGAAGCACGTCGGCTCCGAGGTGTTCGCACTCGCCGAGCAGGATGACGATTATGTGGCTGAAATCGAGGTGTGGATCGACGGACAGCTCGACCAGGTATCCCTTCTTCCTATGAGGGGCACTTCCCGCAAGCTGGAACCTGCCTGGAAGTACTGCATGCCTGAGGGACGCCACCATGTGAAGATGGTATGGCGCAACCCTAACCCTAAGGTTTACCTCCTCAGAATCAATGCCATACAGTATTATTCCGAAAAACCGGTGACTAACCCTTATTACACGAATTAGAATGAAGAAAGCAATCCATATAGCGTTTGCCCTGCTGCTTCTGGCATCTTGTTCCGGGCGCATAGAGTACGGCAAGACCGTTTCCATAAGCGAGGATGTCCTGATGGACAAAATCCGCGGCGGATGGTTTGCCCAGACCATAGGATGCACCTACGGAGGCCCCACCGAGTTCAAGTTCAAAGGCGGACTGATGCAGGATGAACAGCCAATCATCTGGTACGACGAATATATCTACGATACCTTCATCGAGGATCCGGGTCTTTTTGACGATGTCTATATGGACCTGACCTTCCTTGAAGTGATGTGCGACCTGGGCATAGATGCCCCGGTGGAGGAATATGCAAGGCGTTTCGCCCATGCCGACTACAAACTCTGGCACGCCAACCAGGCCGCCCGCTACAACATACTCAACGGCATCGGAGCGCCGCAGTCGGGCCATTGGATGAACAATCCTCACGCCGACGACATTGACTTCCAGATCGAGGCAGATTTCATCGGAATGCTATGTCCTGGGCGCCCGAACCGCGCCGCCGCCCTGGCTGACGGGATAGGACATATTATGAATTACGGAGACGGCTGGTACGGAGGTGTTTTCATCAGCGCACTGTACGCCTACGCCTATGTGTGCGACGACATCCCTACCATAGTGCGCGAGGCTTCGAAAGTGATTCCAGAAGGCACCAAGTTCCGCAGTTGCATGGACGATGTGCTCCGTTTCTGGAAGAAGTATCCGAAGGACTGGAAGCGCTGCTGGTTTGAAATAGACAAGCTCTATGCTTATGAGAAGGGCTGCCCTGAAGGGGTATGGAACGGATTCAGCATCGATGCGGTCATCAATTCAGCCTATGTTGTGATGGGCCTGCTCTACGGAGAGGGGGATTTCGAGAAAACCATGGATATATCCACCCGCTGCGGCCACGATTCGGACTGCAATCCGGCTTCGTCGGCAGGCGTTCTGGGCGTAATCTACGGCTACGACGCCATTCCGGAGAAGTACCGCAAGGGTGCGGATATGATTGCGGATTATCCTTTCCCTTATACCACTCTCAGCCTCAACGAAGTTTGCCGCAGGAATCTTGAACTTATGGACCTGCAGGACGGAGTTCTCACTTTCACTGTGGAGGCTCCCGAGCCGGTACGCTTCGAGCAGAGTTTCGAGGGTATCAAACCGGTGAATAAGATCGTGCTGAAGAAGCGCTTTTCAGATAGTCTTACACTTGAGTTCGACGGCAATTCTATAGTCGTTGAGGGCAGCGTGGTCAAAACGGGACACGATGATTCCGACTACCGGGCAGAGCTTCAGGCCTACCTCGACGGCGAGCTGATTGAGGAGTGGGTGATGCCTTACGACTACATAACCCGCAAGTATGAACTCTTCTCTAAGTACTGCTTCGCCAGCGGACACCATACTCTCAAGTTCGTATTGAAGAATCCTCATCCGGACTATGAAATCAATGCTCAGACAATGCTTGTTTATGACAATGAGTAAACCCATACTGATGCTG
>CAKMNE010000017.1 GCA_927798505.1 uncultured Bacteroidales bacterium | reverse complement strand
TACAGCAAGGAAGAATACAAAACCGGAAAGATAGTAATCAAGGACCCGGACCACAAATTCTGGAAAACTGAAGAATTCAGCGCCACTATGCGCATACGCGGCCGCGGCAATTCCACCTGGGGGATGCCGAAAAAGCCTTACAAAATCAAGCTTGACGAAAAGGCACGCCTCTTTGACATGTCCAATGACAAGGAGTGGTGCCTGCTTGCAAACTACTGCGACAAATCCCTTGTGCGCAACCTCACCGCAATGGAAATCTCCCGCAGGCTCGGCTTCAGCTGGACCCCGAAGATGGTCCCGGTGGAAGTATATCTGAACGGAAGATATGACGGAGTATACACTTTCTGCGAGCACAAGAAAGTCTCATCCGAGCGTGTGAACATAGATGTCGATGCCGGAGACATACTTTTCGAAATCGAACAGCAGCAGGATGAAATTGTCTGCTGGTGGACCGACCACGGCTGCCCTATGATGTTCTCCGACCCGGATGAGCCGACTCAGGAGCAGATCGACTTCGCAAAGCAGTTCTTCAGGGACTTCGAAACGGCTCTCTGGAACAAGGAATTCACCAAGGTGTACAGCCAGTACATCGACAAGGCCTCCTTCATAGACTACTTCATCATCCAGGAACTTACCAAAAACGTTGACGGAAACCTGCGCAAGAGCAGCTACCTCACTCTCCCGAAAGACGGAAAGCTGGAAATGTATTTCGTCTGGGATTTCGACATCTCAATGGGCAACTGCGACTATTACGGCGACGGCCTCAAGCCTTGGGAAGGATGGTGGATCAAGGACCAGGGCTGCAACGGCCGCTATCACGGATGGTACTACCGCCTCTTCATGGACCCGAACTTCGTCAGCGAGGTAAAGGCACGCTGGAAGGAGGTCTATCCGCAGCTGCAGACCATCCCGCAGTGGATAGAGGATGAAGTGAAAATAATGGGAGCTGCGCCTGAGCGCAACTTCGAGAGGTGGAACATTCTGGGTACCTATGTATGGCCGAACTACAAAGTGACAGGTTCCTACAAAGCGGAGGTTGACTGGCTCCTGGAAAACTACACCAAGAGACTCGCCTGGATGAACACCAAAGTACTTGCGCTCTGATGAAGAATCCGCTCCTGTATGCCGCAGTTCTGATGGTTCTCCTTTCGGGCTGCCTGAGGCCTTCCGATCAGGAATTGGAAAGGCTGGATGCCGTGCTGAAAGAGAATAAGAGCTATGTATCCGCCCACGAGAACCTTATCCGAAGCGTTGAAAGCACTCTGATTTCCGACCATTTGCTCCCGGACAGCGTGCGCTTTGCAAGCTTCAGGCGGCTGTTCGAGCTCAATTACAGTTTTCGCTTCGAAAGTGCGCTCGCCGCACTGAACCGTCAGGAGGAAATAGCCATCTCTTCCGGTCGGGAGGACTGGATGTCCGAGGTCATGTTGCACAAGGCCATGCTTTACAGCATCGCCGGGCTCTATGACTCATCGATGTCCTGTTCCAATAGCATTGACATTTCCAGGCTCACCCATGAACAACTGGTGGAATACTACGAATACCGCCAGCATTTCTGCAGGGATTATTACAAGTATTACCTCCCCGACAGCGATCCCGCTTTGCTGGAGGAGGCCTATCGCGCCCGGCAGAAGGTGATGGAGCTGACGGATGAGGACAATTTCAAGCACGGCTTGATGCATATGCTCAACCACATCGATGACCGCCAGTATGAAGCCGCTGACTCGGTTGCAGCCAAGATGCTCTCCGGCTTGCCGTCCGACTCCCACGAATATGCTGTGGTCGCCTATTACCGAGGCACCATCTGCTACTTCCGGGGAGACCTGATGGGGGAGAGGCACTGGTACATCGAATCCGCCATCGCGGACATAAAGACTGCCACCAAGGACAATGCTTCCCTCTATAGCCTTGCTCTCAATCTGCTGAATGTGGAAGATGACATCGACCGCTCCTTCCACTACACCCAGCTTGCTCTTGACGACGCCCTGTTCTACAACGCTAAGCTGAGGCCTTTCCAGATTGCCCAGAACCTGCCGAAAATCGAGTCCGCCTATTCGCAGCGGAGAATGACGGCCGAAAAACGCCTTATCATTCTGATAATCATCATATCCGTTCTCGCTGCCGGATTGCTGCTTGTCATTTTCTATATTATTT
Organism: uncultured Bacteroidales bacterium; assembly: GCA_927798505.1. Lineage (GTDB taxonomy): Bacteria > Bacteroidota > Bacteroidia > Bacteroidales > UBA932 > Cryptobacteroides. The sequence continues at coordinate 12,924 of CAKMNE010000017.1, read as the reverse complement.
CATATCACAAGCGTCTGCGCAAGGCAATTGACGAACTCTCCGAAGCAAGTGCCGCCAAGGAGGAGTACCTTGCGCTCTTTCTCTCAATGAGTTCCGGCTATCTGGACAAATTGCGGCATTTCCTTTCCCGCTCCCAGATGGAAGACGAGCTGAAGGATTTCTACAGGGCCTTCGACAATGCCTTTATCCATCTATATCCGAACTTCGTCAGCGAATTCAACGAATTGCTCGTACCTGAGGCCCAGGTGGAACTAAAGGAGGGAGAGTTGCTCAACACCCAGCTCCGTATCTTCGCACTCATACGCCTCGGCATCGACCAGTCTTCACACATCGCATCCCTGCTCAGGTATTCGGTCAATACTATCTACAACTACCGGGCTCAAACCAAGGCGGCCGCGCTCTCCGGAAAAGACGATTTCGAGACCCTTGTAAAGGAAATCGGGCGCAATTATTAGTCCACTTTTTTCTTTAAATCACCGCTGATTATCAATCAGTTATTTTTAATCCGTCCACTAATTTGGTGCGACGGATTTTTTAACGCGCGGAAGGATTATAAAATCAATTAAATTTGCATTACAAATTATGTAAATTTTTTAAAAATGAAGACCCTATTCAACAGAATTGCTCTTGTCTTTGTGACTGGAGTTCTGGGCATGGCTCCGGCTTTTGCCCAGCAGGTGAAAGGACAGGTCCTCGATACCGGAGGCGTTCCGATTATCGGAGCGGCAGTGCTTGTACAAGGCACGTCCAACGGAACAATGACGGACCTCGATGGTAATTGGGAACTTGAAGGAGTCAAGTCATCAGACCTTCTTGAAGTCTCTTCCATCGGTTATGTAAGCAAAACGGTCAGCGCTTCCGATTGCGCTCTGGTAGTCCTCGAGGAGGACACCATTCTGCTCGACGACGTAGTAGTCGTCGGTTACGGAGTGCAGAAGAAGAGCGTGGTGACGGCGTCCATTGCCAAAGTCTCTTCCGACGATCTCGGAAAGGCAGCCCCGGTGCGTGTGGACAATGCCCTCAAGGGCCTTGCCGCCGGTGTCAATGTGACTTCTTCTTCAGGTCAGCCTGGCGCAGCATCCCGCATCCGCATCCGCGGTACCGGCACCATCAACAACTCCGACCCTTTGTACATAGTCGACGGAATGCCTATCGAAGGCGGCTTCGACTACCTCAACCCTGCCGACATCGAGTCTATCGAAGTGCTCAAGGATGCGGCATCAGGTGCGGTCTATGGTGCACGTGCGGCCAACGGTGTAATCCTCGTGACCACCAAAAAAGGCGCGAAGGGTGATGCCAGGGTAAACTATGACTTCTCCTACGGACTCTCAAGCCCTTGGAAGAAGCTCGATGTGCTCAACGCCAGCCAGTATGCCACAATGATGAATGAGGGCTCGATGAATGCCGGAATGGCTCCTATCTACAGGGACCCTACCGCCTACGGCGAGGGTACGGACTGGCAGGCTGAGCTCTTCAATTACAATGCTCCACAGTATCAGCATGAGCTCAGCGTCAGCGGCGCTTCCGACAAGGTCAACTACTATCTCTCACTTGGCTACATCAGCCAGGACGGTATAGTCGGAGGAAACTACGGACGTTCCAACTACGACCGCCTCACCCTGCGCAGCAACACCACCTACGAGGTGATGGACAAGACCAAAGAGCGTGATTTCCTCAACAAATTCACCCTCGGCAGCAATCTCTCCTATGCATATATCACCAGTACGGGAGTGACTGCCAACTCCACCTGGGGCTCGCCTCTGGGCTCCGCCGTGGCTCTTTCTCCTATTCTCAATGTTACCTGCACCGACGAAGAGGCTGAGGCTCAGATAGCCACCTACGGTGCTTCCAAAATGCTTTACGATGAGAACGGAAGGATGTACACCATCCCGGGAGGAAGCTACAATGAGATGGTGAACCCGATTGCAGCGCTCTCGCTTCCGGGAGCAAAGGGCTGGTCCCACAAGTTCGTGGGCGGTTTCAGCGGGGAACTTCAAATTATCGAAAACCTCAAGCTCCGCTCCTCCCTGGGTCTGGATCTTTCCTTTTGGGGAGACAACAGCTACGCCTACGAGTACTACCTGAGCAGTAGCAACCAGGTGACCGAATCCTCCGCATCGGCATCTGCAAGCAACAGCCTTGTATGGCAGGTTGAGAACGTCCTCACCTGGTCCAAGACTTTCGGAGATCACAGCATCTCCGCCCTGCTCGGACAGTCGGCCAAGGCTTCCAGCGGACAGTATCTCGGAGCATCGTCCAAGTTCCTCAAGGATCTGGACAAGCCATATATCGACTACACTGACGGCCTTCAGGCTGTCGGCGACCGCAACGGTTGGGGCGCTCCGTATGTAGAGACCCGCCTTGCTTCCTACTTCGCCCGCCTGAGCTACAACTATGCGGAGCGCTACATGGCCGAGCTTACCGTTCGTCGTGACGGCTCCAGCCGCTTCGGCTCCAACAACCACTGGGCAACCTTCCCATCCGTTTCCCTTGGTTGGAACCTTTACAAGGAGGAGTTCATGCAGGGCCTCATCCCTGAGCTCAGCAACGCCAAGCTCCGCGCTTCCTGGGGTCAGAACGGTAACGAGAATATAGGTAACTTCATGTACACCGTCCTTACCGAAGGCAACAACAACTACTTCTTCGGCACCGACGAGGCCGAGGCAATAGGCGTGAAGTCCAGCGGTCTTGCCAACCCTAGCCTGTGCTGGGAGACATCCGTCCAGACAGACCTCGGCGTAGATCTCGGCTTCTTCAACAACAAGCTCACCGCCACCATCGACTGGTACAGCAAGAGGACTGAGGGAATGCTTATGACTCAGCCTATCCCATCCTATGTGGGTGAGAACAAGCCTATGGGCAATGTCGGAATCATGAGCAACCGCGGTATCGAGCTCGAACTGGGCTACAAGTTCAGCGCAGGCGACTGGAACTTCCGTGTCGGAGGCAACCTCACCTACCTCAGGAACCTGCTCATCGAGTACGGTAACGACACAGGTTGGGCCAACTACGACAGCTTCCAGGGCACAGGCACCATCAGCCGTGCCGAAAACGGCTATCCTTTCCCATTCTTCTACGGACTCAAGACCGACGGCGTCTTCCAGAGCTATGGTGAAATCGCCAACTACCTCTGGACTGACCCGAAGACCGGAGAGCAGAAGCAGATTCAGCCTAAGGCAAAGCCTGGTGACGTGCGCTTCGTGGATGCCAACAACGACGGCAAAATCGATGATTCCGACCGTCAGTACATAGGAAAGGGAACACCTGACTGGACCTACGGACTCAATCTGCAGGCAAGCTGGAAGGGCTTCGACTTCTCCATGCTGATTCAGGGCGTTGCAGGTGTGCAGGTATTCGACTGCACCCGCCGCACCGACATCAAGTCAGTCAACCTTCCTGCCTACATGCTTGACAGGTGGACCGGCGAAGGCTCATCCGACAAGTACCCTAGGTTCGTGCTCGGAGACACTGTAAACTGGGTTTCTTCAGACCTCTATGTCTATGACGGCTCCTACGCCCGAATCAAGAACGTTCAAATCGGTTACACTCTTCCGGAGTCCCTGGTTCGCAATGTCCTGCTCTCCAATGTAAGAGTTTATCTTGCAGCCGAGAACCTTCTGACCCTTACCGGATACCACGGATTCGACCCTGAAATCGCATCCGGCGGCACTTCTCTGGGAATCGACTACGGCGTTTACCCTCAGGCACGCACTTTCACTGCCGGAATCAGTGTTGCATTCTAATAATTGGAGGAAAAGCATATGAAACACAATAGAATACTTTCCGTTATCGCATTTGCGGGCATCCTCTGCGCAGCTTCTTCCTGCGGAGACGGATTCCTGACAGTGGACAACCCTACTGCCGCTCCTATCGAGGACTACTTCACCACTGAGCCTCACCTGCAGGAAGCGCTGGTAGCTGCCTATGCTCCTCTGCACTGGACTGACTGGAACGGTTCCCAGTACAATCCTCTCATGATAATGAGCGACATTATGGCCGACCAGATCTGGGTTGGTGGAAATGACAAGACCGACAACCAGTTCTGGCACATGATGATGAACTACGAGGCCACCTCCGAGCAGACAATGAAAGGCATATGGTCAACGGCTTACTCGGGAGTCAAGAGGTGCAATGACCTCCTGACCTACCTCGGATGGACAGAAGGCCTTTCGGAGGAGACTGCAAAGGCTGTGGAAGAGCAGGGAAGACTGCTTCGCGTTTACTACTACAGCTGGCTCTGGAAATTCTGGGGCAATGTGGTTTACTACGAGCAGAACCTCACCGCTCCGTTTATCGGAGAGCAGCTCAAGGCCGATGCCGTTTATTCCAAGATGATTGCAGACCTTGAGGCCGCCATTGCCCTTGATGCACTGCCAATGAGGCAGCCGGACAACAAGGCCGGCTATCTGACCAAGGCCTTTGCCTATATGCTCTATGCCGAAATCGTGATGTACCAGAAGGACGAGGCCCGCTACGGCACGGCGCTCGGCTATATGAAAGAAATCATCAACGATCCCGGCTACGATCTGAGCGACTACACCACCCTCTTCAAACGTGAGGGCGAGTGGTGCCAGGAAAGCATCTTCGAAATCACCTACAGGGCTGACGGACAGGTGCGCTCCTACGACAATCCTCTCGGTGCCGGCGGCACCATTCTCTGCCAGCTCATCGGCCCTTACGTAATGACCGAGGGCAGCGACGACCACAAGGCCGGCTGGGGCTTTGCTCCGGTACGCAAATCCACTTACGATATGTATGCTGCCGGCGACGTGCGCCGCGATGCCACCTGCTACAATGCGACTGTCAACGCTTACGAACCCCGCTACCAGGACACCGGCTACTTCCTTGAGAAGTATCAGGGCAGTCAGGCTGACTATGCTACGGGAGATGGTGCACCGGACATGCGCTTCGGCAACAACTACCGCATCTACCGTTATGCCGAGACTCTCCTTAACGCAGCCGAGCTTGCTCTTCAGAGCGACCCTGCAAGCGCCAAGACCTGGCTCAACCTCGTTCACAACCGTGCAGGCCTGAGCGACACCGTTGAGGCTACTCTTGAGAACATACAGAAGGAGCGTGCACTCGAGTTTGTGGGTGAAGGCAAGCGTTATTGGGACCTCATCCGCTGGGGCCTTGCATCAACGGTGCTGGTTCCTGACGAGTTCGGCTACCGCACCAACAGCTGGAGCGAGTCAAAGAAGTATCTGCCAATCCCTCAGAGCGAAATCGATGCCGCTCAAGGCACACTTGTACAGAACAATTATTAACATTTTATAAACAAATCCAATGAAAAAGTTTTTCTCAATTCTTGGAATTGCAGCGCTTATGATGGCCTGCAATCCAGTTGAAGACTCAAAGCCTGAGCTTCCTTCAGCAGCCGGAATCGTCCCTGTTGTCACAGTTGACGGTGCTTCCGTTACCTTTGCCCTGCCTGCTGGCGTATCCGGACTTATTCCGATCTGGGAAACCAACGAATCCGGAGACTTCGTGTTCGCAGGTTCCGGCAATCCGTTCACAAAGACCTTCCTCGAAGGCGGACAGTTCAAGGTTCGTATGTATGTCAGCAATGCAGCTGGCCAGTCCAAGGACTACACCGAGGCTGATTTTGAAGTGAAGATCGAAACCACCGGCTTCAACGGCTATGACTACAATTCAGAGTACAACATCTGGAAGAAAGGTGAAGATGCCGGAATGTCAAACAGTTATACCTACTACAACCCGGATCCTAACTGGGGTGCGGAGACTCCTCTCCCAATCAACTTCGGAGCAGGTTCCTACAACATTACTTTTGAGAAGGGTTGCTACCAGCAGTGGCAGGCTCAGGTTCACCTCGTTCCTACAGGTGCCGTGGCCCTCTCCGCAGCATGCAACTACGACATGTCCGTGCTCGTAACTACCAACAAGGCAGTGGGTGGAGTTACCTTCAAGCTCACAGACACCACCAGCGACGACAACTTCCTCTTTGTTGAGCAGCAGGATCTCGTTGAGGGCAACAATGTCTTCTATGTAAAGAACCTTCCTGGTATCGATGCCGCTGCAACCAAGCTCGTTCTCGACTTCGGTTACTGCACTGACGGAACTGAGGTTACCATCTACCGCATCACCCTCAAGGATCACGCAAACGATGACGGAACCAATGCTCCGGACAAGGACCCTGTAATTCCTGAGGGACCGAAGGAGGATGAAATCGCCGACACCAACTGCAATATCGACATCGCAGGTTCAAGCAACCTCTGGAACACCGCCACTATCGAGATGAAGAACTGGTACTCAGCCGCAGACTGGGCTGGAACTCTTACCGCAGATTACAAGTGGGTTAAGGAGTACAGCGAGTATCAGGTAGTCATTCCTGAGGGAATCGGCGGAGCCGAGTGGCAGGGACAGAACCAGTTCGCAACCAACATCCCTGTTTCTGCAGCCAAGAAGTACGACTTCCACTGCGTGGTAGTCTCTACAGAGGATACCTGGTTCACAGTCAAGCTCGCAAAGCTCGGAGAAGACACTGCACACCAATTGTGCTACTACGGAAAGCTCTTCGCTACCAAGGACACTCCTCGTGAGATTACCATTGCAAACCTCCAGGCTGACGTGGACTACGAGGCTCTTACTCTCTTCATCGACCTCGGACGCACCCCTGCAGGCGCAAGCGTTACAGTAAAAGACTTCTGCTTCCAGGAGCACAAGTAGAGTTGAATCCCAAGGGCGGGAAACGAAAATCCCGCCCTTTTTTTTAAATAGTATTAATTATGCATGCATACGCTTTGATTCTTCCTTTCATGTTTCTGATTTCCACCTGCACCCCGCAGCTGGCAGACACACCCCGAATAAGCCTTGCCTACGCTCCGGACAGTCTGGTTTTCGACCAGGCCGGAGGCGAAAAGACCTTTTATGCTACATCCTCCCAGGCTGGTTTTTCCTTGATAGGGGATATGGATGGAATCGTGAGCGTAGAGCCCCCTTACTGCTCCGGTACGGAAGGTACTTTCACCGTCAAGGTGAAGGCCAATTCCACCACCTCCGAAAGGAAGGGGAATATAGTCATCAACTGTGCGGAAACCCGTGCCTATCTTCCGGTCCGCCAACCCGGCCTCAGCGAGGAGGAAGTGGGAATACAGACCCCGGAAGGCTACACTCTCGTTTGGCACGACGAATTTGACTATGAAGGACTGCCTAACTCGGCCTGGTGGAAGTACCAGACCGGCGACGGAGGCTGGGGCAACAATGAGCTTCAGGACTATGTGGCCGGCAGCTATGGCAACACCAACATTGCCGATGTCAGCGACGGCACTCTGAAAGTATGGGCAAAGAAAATTGACGGCAAGGTGCGTTCCGTGCGTCTGAACACGCGCAAGAGCTGGACATACGGATGGTTCGAGGCCAGCCTCAAGCTGCCTGCAGGAAAAGGCACCTGGCCGGCTTTCTGGATGATGCCTGCAAACTTCACCGCCTGGCCTAAGGACGGAGAGCTCGACATTATGGAAGAGGTGGGCTGCAATCCCAACTACTGCAGCGCCACAGTTCACTGCCTTGCCTACAACAACGGAGGAACATCAATCGAACATTCGGAGAAATACATTTCCACCGCACAGACACAGTTCCACGTCTATGCAATGGAATGGACCCCGGAATTCATAAGATTCTATCAGGACGGCAAAGCCATTCTGACTTACAACAACACAGGGAAGGGCTATTCCTACTGGCCTTTCGACAATCCATTCTACATCATACTCAATGTGGCGTGGGGCGGAAGCTGGGGTGGAATGATGGGCGTTGACGAAAGCTGTCTGCCTACCGCAATGGAAGTTGACTATGTGAGAGTATTCCAAAAATAGTTAACTTTGGGGCTCTTTGTGAGGAGCACTATGGAATACATCAAAATCAGGGGAGCTTCGGCTCATAATCTCAAGGGTATTGACGTGGACATCCCGCGTCATAAGTTCACGGTTATCACCGGGTTGAGCGGTTCCGGCAAGTCTTCACTCGCCTTTGACACCATCTACGCCGAAGGGCAGAGGCGCTATCTCAACACCCTGTCCCCCTATGCCAAGCATTTCATAGGAATACTCGAAAAGCCCAAGGTCGAAAGCATAGAAGGGCTCAGTCCCATCATTGCAATAGAACAGAAAACCACGGGTACCAACCCGCGTTCCACAGTCGGCACCATTACCGAAATCTCGGATTTCCTGCGCCTGCTCTTCGCCCGCGCATCCACCGCATACTCTCCCGTTACGGGCAAGGAGATGGTGCGCTACACCGACGAAAAAATCGTGGAACTGATACTGCGAGAGTACGAGGGCCGCAAGTGCCTGCTCCTGGCGCCCCTGGTCAGGGGCCGAAAGGGCCATTACCGCGAGCTCTTCGACACCATGCGCCGTAAGGGTTACACCCAGATACGAATTGACGGCGAGATTTGCGAACTGGCCGAAGTCGAACAGCTGGACCGCTACAAAAACCATTTCATCGAGCTCGTTGTGGACAAGCTCAAGCCCGGAGAAGGCGACATACTCAGGGTGCGCAATTCCGTTTCCAATGCCCTTGGAGCAGGAAAGGGTTCGGTGGCTGTGCTTGACTTCGAAACAGGGGAGTTGAGGCATTTCTCAAAGCATCTGATAGACCCGGAAAGCGGAGTGTCCCTGCGCGACCCTGCTCCGCACAGCTTCTCCTTCAATTCCCCTGAAGGCTACTGCCCTCACTGCAAGGGCCTCGGGATGATAGTGGATGTCGACATGGACACAATCATCCCCGACCGCGGCAAAAGTGTAGCGGACGGCGGTATAGTGCCTCTGGGCAAGCTCCGTCAGACCCGCAAGTTTGAAATAGTCCGCGCCATAGCCCGAAAGCTCGGATTCTCCCTTTACGACCCGATTGAGGAACTGCCGGACGAGGCCGTGAGCCTTCTGGTCTTCGGCTCGGATGATTATTTCCGTATAGGCGAAGGGCTTCAGACAGAGATGGTTACCTGGCCGGGAGTGGTGGATGACATAGACGAGAAGGTGGTATGCCCCGTCTGTCACGGCACCCGCCTTCGCGAAGAGACCAACTGCTTCAAGATCGACGGCAGGACCATAGCCGAAGTAAGCGCGATGGAAATGACCGAGCTCAAGGCCTGGATTGACTCCCTGGAAGGCAAGCTCAGCGGCAAGGCTGCCGCCGTCGCTCACGATGTGCTCAAGGAACTCAGCGACAGGGTGCAGTTCCTGCTGGACGTGGGCCTGGAGTACCTCACCCTCGACCGCCCTACCGCCTCCCTGTCCGGAGGAGAAAGCCAGCGCATACGCCTCGCCACCCAGATAGGCTCCAGGCTGGTGAACGTAATCTACATACTCGACGAGCCGTCCATAGGCCTTCACCAGAAGGACAACCGCAAGCTGCTCGCTTCCATCAGGAAACTGCGCGACGAGGGCAACACGGTGATTGTGGTCGAGCACGACGAAGAGACCATGCTCGCCGCCGACTGGATAGTGGACATAGGACCGGGAGCGGGGGAGAAGGGTGGAGAGCTCTGCTACTGCGGCCCTGCCAGACAACTCGGCAGCGCTGTGGCCGTTCCGCAGCAGCGCCGTCCCGGCAGCGGGCGTTTCCTCACTCTGAAGGGAGCCCGCGGCAACAACCTGAAAAACATAGACGTGGATTTCCCTCTGGGCTGCCTCGTGGGCATCAGCGGAGTGTCCGGTAGCGGCAAATCCACCCTGATAAACGAGACCCTTATGCCCATACTCAAGGGCAAGTTCTACCATCTCTCCCAGAAGCCTCTGCCCTACGATGAGCTCATAGGCATTGAAAACATTGACAAGGTGGTGGAGGTGGACCAGAGCCCCATAGGCCGCAGCCCCCGCTCCAATCCTGCCACTTTCACCGGTGTATGGAGCGACATCCGCGCCCTTTTCGAGCAGACTCAGGACGCCAAGGTGCGCGGCTTCAAGGCCGGGCGCTTCTCCTTCAATGTCGAAGGCGGCCGCTGCGAGGAGTGCAAGGGAGCCGGCATCAAGGTAATAGAAATGAACTTCCTGCCTTCGGTCAATGTCCAGTGCGATGCCTGCGGAGGCAAGAGATACAAGGAAGACACCCTTGCAGTGCGCTACAAGGGCAAAAATATCAATGACGTGCTGGAGATGTCCGTCGAAGAGGCCTACGAGTTCTTCAAGACCCATCCCAAAATCGCTCCCAAGCTCAAGGCCCTGCTCGACGTGGGCCTGGGATACATCCATCTCGGCCAGTCCTGCGTCACCCTTTCGGGAGGCGAGAGCCAGAGGATGAAGCTTGCCGCAGAGCTGTTCCGCAAAGCCACCGGCAACACTCTCTACATGCTTGACGAGCCTACCACAGGGCTCCACTCCCAGGACATCAAGACCTTGATGGAAGTGCTCCAGAAGCTGGTTGACCAGGGCAACACGGTCATCATCATAGAGCATAACCTGGATGTGCTCAAGAGCGTGGACTACCTCATAGACATGGGCCCCGAAGGGGGTCGAAAGGGTGGGCAGGTAATCGCTACCGGCACTCCGGAACAAATAGCGGAAGACAAAGCGTCCGTAACGGGACGTTTCCTCAAAGAATTATTCACCAGAGAAACAATTATATGAAAAAAGCATTCTCACTGCTCCTCGGCACAATTCTGCTTGCCGGAGCCTGCTGCCCCAAGGCGGCAACTACGAGGGCCATCCCTCAGGACAAGGAAATCGAACGCAAGATCGATTCTGTAATGAAGAAGCTCACACTGGTCGAGAAAATCGGTCAGATGGGCCAGATCAACGCGGACATGCTCCTGCTTCCGGGCTCTACCGAGTTCTCTCCGTTCGCGGAGGTGGTACTCCGCAAGTACAAGGTAGGATCCATTCTCAACACCCTCCACGGCACTGCCTCCACCCCTGAGGTGTACCGCGAGTTCATAGGCAAAATCCAGAAGATTTCCCTCGAGGAAACCGGCATCCCTTGCCTCTACGGTCTGGATCAGATTCACGGCGCATCATATACCACCGGCGCCACCCTCTTCCCTCAGGAACTCGCGCTTGCCGCCTCGTTCAACGACGATCTCGCCTACGAGATGGGACGCATCTGCGCCTACGAGACCAGGGCCTGCAATGTTCCTTGGGTCTTCACCCCTACCCTTGACCTGAGCCGCAACCAGTGCTGGCCGCGCATGTGGGAGAGCTACGGCGAGGATCCTTATGTTCAGGCGCGTATGGGCGTGCAGCAGACCCTCGGCCTGCAGGGCCCGGACCCTAACCATATCGATGCGGAGCACGTAGCCGTCTCCATCAAGCATTTCATGGCCTATGGCGCCTCGATTTCCGGTCAGGACCGCACTCCTGCGATGGTTTCCAAGCGCGAGCTCAAGGAGAAATACTTCGTTCCTTTCAAGGCCTGCATCGAGGCCGGCGCGCTCACCCTTATGGTCAATTCTTCCAGCAACGACGGTGAGATGCTGCACGCCAGCAAGGAGCTGCTCACCGGCTGGGCCAAGGAGTCTACCGGCTGGGACGGTATGATAGTGACCGACTGGGCCGACATACGCAACCTCTGGGAGAGGGACCACGTGGCAGCCGACTACAAGGATGCCCTGCGCCTCGCAATCAACGCAGGCGTGGATATGATTATGGAACCTTACGACTGCAAAGCCTTCGACCTTCTGCGCGAGCTCGTAGAGGAAGGCAAGGTGCCTGAGAGCCGCATCGACGACGCCTGCCGCCGTGTGCTCAGGGTTAAGTTCCGTCTCGGCCTCTTCGATGATCCATATGGCCTGAAAGGCGACTACTCCCGCTTCGCTTGCGAAGAATTCCGTCAGACCGCCTACCAGGCAGCCCTGGAAAGCGAGGTGTTGCTCAAGAACGAAGATAACATCCTTCCTCTTTCCAAGGACACCCGCATCCTTCTCGTAGGCCCTAATGCCGACGTGATGCGTCCTCTTGGCGGAGGCTGGAACTACAGCTGGCAGGGAGATGCCGCCAATGACCCTCAGTTCACAGGTCAGTACAACACCATCCGCGAAGCTCTTGAGCAGAAGTTCGCCAAGGTGACCTATGTCCCTGTGCTTGAGTACGACCCGGCGGGAGACTTCCAGGCAGAGAAGAAGGGAAATATGGCAAAAGCACTTGCCGCAAGTGTGGCTTGCGATGTGATTGTGGCCTGCATAGGAGAGAACTCCTACTGCGAGACCGTGGGCAATATCAACGATCTCACCCTTTCACGCAACCAGATCGAGATGGTGCAGACCCTTGCCAAGACCGGCAAGCCTGTAGTTCTCGTGCTGGGTGAGGGACGCCCTCGCATCGTGCGCGAAATCGAGCCTCTTGCAAAGGCTGTGGTGGATGTCATACTCCCTGGAAACTACGGAGGAGACGCTCTTGCAGCCCTGCTCTGCGGAGAGGAGAACTTCAGCGCCAAGCTTCCGTTCACCTATCCTAAGTACACCAACAGGCTCAACACTTACGACTACAAGCTTTCTGAGAACAGGACCACTATGGGAGGCCTCTACAACTACGATGCAACCATCGAGGCCCAGTGGTCATTCGGTCAAGGTCTGAGCTATACCACTTTCGAGTACTCCAATATGAAGGCTGACAAGACCGAGTTCAAGGCCGGAGACGTAATCAATCTGAGCGTGGATGTGACCAACACCGGAAAGCGTGCCGGCAAGGAGCCTGTGCTGCTGTTCAGCTCCGATCTGACCGCTTCAGTCACTCCGGAGGCAAGGCGCCTTCGCGATTTCACCAAGATTGAGCTGCAAGCTGGTGAAACCAAGACGGTCAGCTTCTCCCTCAAGGCTGAGGACCTCGCTTTTGTAGGTCATGACCTGGAGTGGACCCTCGAACCGGGCGAGTTCCGTCTTGCAATTGGTAATCAGTCGCTTATGCTTAACTGCGTCGAGTAATTATCCTCTTGCATATCCCAAAGCCCCTCAGAACCGCTTCTGAGGGGCTTTTT
>CAKMNE010000016.1 GCA_927798505.1 uncultured Bacteroidales bacterium | reverse complement strand
AACAAAGAAAGGGACTAATGCATCTATTTTACTAAATTTGCAAAATAGCTTGACTTCAATGGGAAAACGCAACAAAATACGGATTCTTCTCTTCGCCCTTCTGGCGATGGCGTCCCCGCGTGCCGGAGCTCAGAACCTGGACTCCCTGTGGCTCAAGCTTGTCAACGACACCAGCCTTGTCATCAGGGCCAAGGTCCCTGTGAAGGATAGCCTGCTCAACGGAATCGTCATTGACAGTATCAATGATGGCATCAATGACAGCATCAGGGCTGACAGCCTTCGTCTTGCCCGGGAAGACAGTGTAGAGCGGGTCTTCGCGCGTATGGACAGCCTCATCCTCGCGGCCGGCGACTATCAGAAAGCATATCGTTACAAAGATGCTCTCGAGTGCTTCGATGAAGCCGCTTCCCTCACCTCGGATGGAGAGACGAAATCCCAGCTTACCGACGCAATGCGCCATTGCAGGTATGCCATGCGCAACACGGAAAAGGTGCCGCGCCTGTCCGTAGTGGCCCGCGAGACCTTCAGCATAGATGATTTCTTCCTTTACTATCCTCTTCCGGACAAAAGCTGGCACGAAGTGGAGGGGGCCCCTCCTATGTACTATCCCGGAAGCGAGGATGAAGTGTATCTGAGCCGCGATGCCTCCATTTCCATGGTTTACCCTATGACCTTCGGCGACAGGATGTATTTTTCATCCAACACCCTTGAAGGATTCGGCGGCTATGACCTCTTCTGCTGCGATTGGAACGAAATGCTCGGCGAATGGGGTGAACCGCGCAATCTGGGCTTCCCTTACTCTTCCGCCGGAGACGACTTCCTCTTTGTGGAAAGTGAGGATGGCAAATATGACATTTTCGCCTCGAACCGCGCCATGGCCGAAGGCTCGGACAGCGTTCAGGTCTATGTGGTGGAGCATAGTGTGGTGCTTGAGACTGTCAGCAATCCGAGTCCGGTGCAGCTTGCAACTCTTGAACAGCTTGCTCCGAAGGCGATAGTAAAGACCTTGGAAAATGCCGAGCAGGACTCCCGCAAGCAGTCGGCGCAGCTAAATGCCCGCTACAAAGAACTTGTGGGCCTGGAAGCGGAGCTGAGCTCACAGTTGGAATCCACAGACGGAGACCTTCAGCTTGAAATAGCCGAGCGTCTTGAGCAGACGATTGAAGAGAAGAAGAAGCTGGAGATTAAGATTCTCGAGGCCGGTCAGGTGCGCAACCTTCTGAATGAAGAGAAGGACCAGGAAGTTGCTGGCGTGGAAGGCGCCTACCTGTTTACGCGCAAGAGTATGGGCGCTCCGCTGAAAATCCACTATATTGAAAACTGAACAAAACTGATATATGAACCCGATTCTTGTTATCATCTCACTCGTGATGGTGGGTATTCTGTTCATTCTGATAGAATTCCTTCTCACCCCGGGCATAGGCATCGCCGGGATCATAGGCCTTGCCTCCTTCATCGGCAGCTGTGTGTATGCCTTCATGGTCCAGGGCACTACGGCCGGCACCATTACAACGGCGGTAGTGACCGTAATAGTGGTGGTCCTGCTTGTCTGGATGCTTCGCGGCAAGTCCTACAAAAGGCTCGAACTCAAAGCGGAAATAGACGCAAAGACCAATCTTGAGGCCGAATCCCTCAGCGTGGGGGACGAGGGCAAGACTCTCACCCGCCTTGCTCCTATGGGAACGGTGCGTTTCGAAAAGCTGAGCTGCGAGGCCAAATCCGAGGACAACACAATGCTTGACCCGGGCACCCGCGTCGTAATCTCTGCAATAGAAGACAACAGAGTAATAGTTAAACCTATAAAAGACTAAACAATGACGACACAATTAATCGTTTGGGCGGCAATAGTCATCGTTGCCCTCATCATCCTCCTTTGGTTCTTCCCGGTAGCAATCTGGTTCCAGGCTATTCTTTCCGGAGTAAGAGTCTCCCTGATTCATCTCGTGCTCATGCGCTGGAGAAGGGTCAATCCGAACACCATCGTGATGGCTTTGATTACAGGTACCAAAGCAGGACTCAAGCTTAAGGCCAACGACCTGGAAGCACATTATCTTGCAAAGGGAAATGTAAGTAAGGTGGTGATGGCTCTGATTTCCGCAAATAAAGCCAACATCCCTCTGGATTTCCAGATGGCGGCAGCCATCGACCTTGCAGGCCGTGACGTGTTCGAGGCTGTGCAGATGTCCGTAAACCCTAAGGTCATCAACACACCTCCTGTGACAGCAGTCGCAAAGGACGGTATCCAGCTGATTGCCAAGGCCCGCGTCACCGTGCGCGCCAACATCAAGCAGCTCGTCGGAGGTGCAGGAGAGGAGACTGTGCTCGCACGCGTAGGCGAAGGAATAGTCTCATCCATCGGTTCCGCCTCATCCCACAAGGAAGTGCTTGAGAACCCGGACAGCATCTCCAAGGTGGTGCTCGGCAAGGGTCTTGACGCCGGTACCGCATTCGAAATCCTCTCCATCGACATTGCCGACATTGATGTGGGCAAGAACATCGGCGCCGTGCTTCAGATGGACCAGGCCGAGGCTGACAAGAACATAGCCCAGGCCCGCGCCGAGGAGCGCCGTGCAATGGCAGTTGCTCTCGAGCAGGAGATGAAAGCAAAGGCGCAGGAAGCCCGCGCCCAGGTTATTGAAGCAGAATCCCAGATTCCGCTCGCAATGGCCGAAGCCTTCAGGAACGGCAACCTGGGAATTATGGATTACTACCGTATGAAGAACATCCAGGCTGACACCCAGATGCGCGAAACACTCGGTAAGGATTAAGCTTCGTAGCGTCCGCTATCTTTCAGGAGGCCTTCGATCTGCACGTTCAGTTCGGAGGCCTTCTCGCTTGTCAGCTCTGACAGCGGAAGGTGGAAGCGGTAGCGCCAGTGATGGTTAGGGTCGGCAGGCTGGTTGACTCTTTCTTCCATGAAGTCAGGCCTGCGGAGCTTCTCGTCGATGGCCACCCAATCCTGGAGAGGGAAGATGGCGAGCATGCACTGAGAGCTGAGATGGTCCCAAAGAACGCGCTTCACTTCCCAAGGAGCCATATCTCCCTTGCCCGCCTCGGCATTCTGCATGCGCAGGGTGGACATGTCGTGGCTTGAGGTGGCGCATACGCTCAGCGCAGGCCAGGCGTGTCCCTTGTCCATCTGAGTCATCTCCAGAGAGAGGATCTTCCAATGATCCATCACTCCCGGAACGCAGTCCGGCACCATGCCCAGGTCCTCGCCGCAGGCCAGCATTCCGCTTGCGCTCAGCAGCTCAGGGAGCTTGCGCTCAGCGTTGCGGCGCCAGAACTCGTCGTGCCTGTGGTAGAAGAAATCGTTGTACAGGGCGTTGAACCTGTCCTTCTGCCACCACTCCAGACGTGAGGTGTCAGGGCTGATGAGAGGCTGGTAGAAGCCAGGGTGACGCGGATCTTCGTGGAACAGGCCTTCGCGCGGCAGGCGCATGAAGTAAATCTCGTCTGCGCTGTACGGAAGAGCCGGGTTGAAGTGTCCCATAAGACCGCTCTTGTGCTCTACAGGAATCTCCCAGATGCGGAAGAATCCGAGTATATGGTCAATGCGGAAAGCGTCGAAGTACTGGCTCATCTTGCGCAGGCGGCTCTTCCACCAGGCGTAGTCGTCCTTGGCCATCTCGTCCCAGTTGTAGGTAGGGAAGCCCCAGTTCTGGCCGTCGGTGGAGAAATAATCAGGCGGAGCGCCGGCGCTTGAATCAAGATTGAACAGCTCCGGATGGTAGTAGGCGTCAGCGCTGTCCTGGCTCACTCCGATAGGCAGGTCTCCCTTGAGGGAAATGCCCTTGGAACGGGCGTACTTGACCTGGGCGCTGAGTTGCTTGTCCAGATGGAACTGAATCCATTTGTGGTACTCCGGCTCGTTGCCATCCCTCTTTGCGCAGAACTCTGCGTACTCGTCCAGCCAGTAGGCGTTCTCCTTGACGAACTTCCTGTAGGAAGCGCTCTCGAGGTCCTTCTGTCCGCGGGCCTCAAAAGCCTTGCGCACAAGGGCCATCTTGGACTTGTACACGCGCGGATAGTCGATTTCCGGCAGCGCGTTGAGGGCCTGCTGCTCCTTCTTGAAGGCGGCAGTCTCCTTGATTCCGAGGTCCTGGAGGTGGATGAAAATCGGATGCAGGGCAAAGCTGCTCACAGGGCTGTAAGGATAGCTGTCCTTCCACTCGCCCTTGCGGGTGGTGTCATTGATTGGGAGAATCTGGATTATGCACTGTCCGGTCTTTACCGCCCAGTCAACCAGGTATTTGAGGTCATGGAACTCTCCAATACCGAAGTCCTCTTCGCTGCGAAGCGAGAACACCGGCACTGCGGTGCCCGCACCGCGGAATCCTGCGCGGTCAAACTTCGCCGCCTGGTGTGAGCGAGGGAAAGGACATCCCGGGATAGGGCAGTCGTTCCAACTGTCTCGGATGACCAGCTCCCTGGTGCCTGCGGCAGGCTTGGTGCTGTGGTTGGTCCATTCGATGCGGTCAATCAGACCGTCCTTCATCAAAACATAGCCATAATCCTTGAGAGCTGCGACGCTGACCTTGTCGAGGGTAAGCGTCCAGACCGAGCCGTCGGTCCAGCTCATAGGATATTTCTTGTCGGCGAGCACGAGGGCAAGGCTCTCGCCCCACTTGGTCCTGTACTCTATTTCAAATGTAACTTTCATTTTATCTTGTCTGAAGTATAATGTTGCTCTTTGCTGCGACGCTCAGGTGGGCCGGATCAACGGCCTGTCCTGTAATCACGTCGAACCACTGTGCGTCGGTTCCAATCTCGGAATAGTCGGCCCAAGGAACCTGAACCTCGGCTTCGTTGTTGTTCACGAACACGAAAACCTTCTCCTTTTCGGCGATGCGGAACATTGCGTAAGTGTTGTCACGACGCAGGAAATGCTTCAGCTCCCCGTTGTGGACAGCCTCGCAGCCCTTTCTCCAGTTGAACAGGGCCTTGAAGTAGTCATGCATATCCTTGGCCTGAGGGTCCTTCTCCCACTCGAGAGGGAAGTCCACGCGAAGTCCGCCGTGTCCCTGGCTGCGGTCCTTGGAGACTGCAAACACTTCGTCTGCGTAGAGTACCTGAGGGATTCCCCTGAGGGTAGCGAGCAGAGCAAAGGCATTCTTCACGCTGCCTGCATCCTTTCCGAGGCAGTCCGCGATTCTCTCCTGGTCGTGATTGC
Organism: uncultured Bacteroidales bacterium; assembly: GCA_927798505.1. Classification (GTDB taxonomy): domain Bacteria; phylum Bacteroidota; class Bacteroidia; order Bacteroidales; family UBA932; genus Cryptobacteroides. Next base: position 10,278 of record CAKMNE010000016.1, on the reverse strand, counting down.
CCGTAAAGATAAGCATATTATCCTTATCGTGGTAGTACTGGTCGTTGGCAACGCAGTCGTAAACCTTCACAAGGCCCTCGTCCCAATTGACCTTGCCGTGGTAGGACAGCGCCTGGCAGAAAGCGGTCTGAAGAGGGAAGTCCATGATTGCAGGGAGATTGGAGTTGAATCCGTCCCTGTTAGGATTGCCTGCCTGCCAATAGGCTACCTGAGGCACATTGTTGGACCATACTTCTCCCACGATGTTGAAGTCAGGGTACTCCTCAAGAATGGAGGCGCACCACTCGGACATAGGGTATTTCTCGTTGTAAGGGTAGGTATCCACGCGGAATCCGTCCAAATCGGCCCACTCGATCCACCACACTGCCCACTGCTTGAAATACTGCAGCAGGTAAGGGTTGTCCAGGTTCATGTCCGGCATTGAGGTGTCAAACCAGCCGCTTTCCATGTTGTAGCGGTCGATCTCGGCCACGTAAGGGTCGTTCTGTGCCGAGAAGCAGCAGTTGGAGTGGGTGTACTCCGGCCACACGTGAATCCAGTCCTTGAAAGGCAGGTCCTCCATCCACCAGTGGCGGTTGCCGCAGTGGTTGGTGACAATGTCCATAATCATCTTTATGCCGTGTTCGTGCGCATCCCGCACGAGCTCGCGGTACTCCTCATTGCTTCCGAAGCGGCTGTCGATGTGGTAGTAGTCTGTGCAGGCGTAGCCGTGGTAGCTTTCCTTGTCCACATTGTCCTCCAGAAGAGGGGTGTTCCATATGGCGGTAACGCCGAGGTCCTCGAGATAGTCCAGCTGGCTTGAGATGCCCGCGATGTCGCCTCCGTGGCGACCGAAGAAGGCCTTAGGGTCTGCCTTTTCGGTGGTGACGGCGCTATTGTCGTTGTACGGATTGCCGTTGACGAAGCGGTCCGGCATAATCAGGTACATCAAATCTGCGGAGCTGAAACTCTTGCGCTCTGCGGAGCCCTCGCGTCTTTCGAGCAGCTCGTAAGGGATGCTGAAGCTCTTCTCGCCCTTGCTGAAATGCAGGCGGTAGGTGCCCGGCTGCACACCAGCAGCGATTTCCACGTCCACGAAGAGGTAGTTCGGACTGTCTGCCTTGTGGGTGCCGGTCACGCGCACGCCCTTCGCGTCCTTGAAGCAGGCGTTCCATTCGCCAATGCCCTCGCCCTGCACCAGAAGCTGGAGAGGAGTCTTCATCCCGGTCCACCAACACATAGGTTCTACCCTTTCGATGCGGTCGGCTTCGGAGCTTATGCTCCAGTTCCAAGGAGCCTTGAGCTGAACGCTCACCAGCACCTCGTCCCCTGCCTTGCGGCGAATGAAACGGATCTCGTCATCTCCGCTTTCCAGCAGCTCGAACCCGGCATCCGCGTCGAGTGCAGGGTGGCTATGGCGCTGAGCGCTGAGGTAGCGGTAGAACTCGGCATATTCGCCATTGCCCCAGTGCGGAGCCTCATCCTTTTCGAAGAACTTGAAGCGCCAGCTCAGACCTGCTTCCTGGCCCGTGTAGATGAGCGGAAGGCTGTTCGGAAGGGTCCAGCAGAGTATGCTCATAGCCTGCCAGGCCTCGCCCATTCTCTCGAATTCGGTGCCTGCCCAGCTGTTTTCGTCATGGTTGGAGGTGAAGCAGAGCCTCTTGCGGCCCTGGGCATCCACGAAGGTCTGCACTTCTTCGAGAAGTTCGGCCTTGCCCTTGTGTCCCTGGGTTATGTCGTTGATCAGATGATGGAAGCGCCAGGCGTACATAGCATCGAAGCCTGCCCTGTGCATCCAGTCCTCCTCGGCCTCTGCGAGGAAGAAAAGAGGCTTTCCTGCCTCCTCGCGCAGAGTCGCGATGGTCGGGGTCCAGAAGTCCTCAGGTACGAGGGAGGCCATGTCGCAGCGGAAGCCGTCCACTCCCCTTGCCACCCAGAAGCGCATTGCCTCCAGCATAGCCTCACGCACGCCCTCGCAGCCGTAGTTGAGCTTGGCAATGTCCGTCCAGTCGTATTCGATGACGGTGTTGCCGTTCTCGTCCCTGTAGTACCACTCGGCCGGCTTTTCAGTAACCCAGGCGTGGTCAGGGGAAGTATGGTTCGCCACCCAGTCGAGAATCACCTTCATTCCCAGCTGGTGAGCCTTGGCTACGAAAGAGTCGAAGTCCTCGAGGGTTCCGAACTCCGGATTGGTGGCGCAGTAATCTTTGATTGCATAGTAAGAACCGAGGGTTCCCTTGCGTCCTTTCTCGCCAATAGGGTAGAGAGGCATCATCCACACCACATCCACGCCCTGATCCTTCAGTCTTGGAAGCTGATCCTCAGCTGCCTTGAAGGTGCCTTCCGGGGTGAACTGGCGGGTGTTGAGCTCATAGATTACACTATTGTTCCATCCGGCATCCTCCGTCTTGGGGCTGCCTGTGCAGGAGGCAAGCAGTGCGATGGCTGCTGCGAGTAGAGTCAGTCGTTTCATTTGCAATATCTGTTGATTGTTTCAGTTTTAACCTGGAAATAGTTGTTGGACCCGGTTTCCAGCAGCCTGTATTCGCCGTGGTTACCCCAGGAAGCCGGTCTGTCTTCGATTACGCAGTCCTCTCCGGTGTCGTTGGAGACATAGTCCTTCACCTGATTCTGCCAGCCTTTGATGCGCTCCATGCTGGCTGTGTAGTAGAACAGGGCAGAACTCTCGTCCACCAGCTCAAGCAGGGCCTGGCGATAGATTTCTCTGAAGTCCGTGAACTTCAGAAGGCGGTAGATGAGCGGGTTCGAATTGTTTCCCCAATTGAACGGGTCCTGCCTGCCGGAATCCATCATCGATGAGGTTCCGAGGGTGTTGTCGTAATCGTAAGGGATGAAGAAGAACTTGTAGTTGTACCTGTCCGTGGTGTTGAAGTAGATGTAGTAGTTGTTGCAGTTGTTCCAGTAGTCATCCCACATTCCGCAAACCACGTTCACCGCGTAGGTGCGCAGCAGCAGAGGAACATCGCAAATCTCCTGTATCCATTTGTAGAAGCTGTCATCACCTTTTCCGTTGAGCTTGAGAATGAAGTCCTGGAGCTGCGCTTTGGCTGTTTCGAAGTCGTTGTCGTCGGACTTCATTTCGTAGGTGAATTCTGCATCCGAACCGTCGTCCAGACCGAAATTGGCATTCGTGGAGTTGAGGCTTGCGCCCCAGCGGCATTTCCAGAGATTTCCTTCGTCTCCGCCGAAGAGCTCTTTTCGGGCTTTCAGATAGCGGGTGTCGATAGGCTCTATCATCTCATAGACTCCGTAGTAAGTCTGTTTACCGTCCACTTCGAGCCAGAGACGGCAGTAGGTTGAGAACGGTGCGGTCCACACGCTGTCCCTGCGGAAGAGGTCGTAGCAGTAGAGTTCGCGCACATAGGCGGCATCGTCCTTGAACCATTTGAGATTGGCTTTTCTTGCGCCGTGGATTTCGTGGTCCGAGTCTTTGACGAATTTGCGGAAGTTCAGTCCGAAGTGGCAGTGGTGCATCCTGCCTTCGTTGTCCTGAGGCCTGCGGCGAGAGGTGTTGCCTCTGAGCCTGAGACCGGCATTGGTGATGTCAGTTGTCTCTTCCCCTTTGATGTAGGTGATGTCACAGCTGACATACTGCTTGGTTTTAGAGTTTGCGTCATAGAGCGAAAGGAGCTTGGCCCACTGCTCGGCAGAGACCTTGACGTGGATTTCCGGAATCACTGAAGTGTCGTAGAGATACTCCAGGCCGGTTTTGCTCATGTCTATGCTCGGATCCACCGGTTCCACCGGCGGCTGCTCCACCTCTGTGGAATCCTTGTCGGAAGGTTTGTCGTTCGGATCCGAAGGTGTCGTACTGACAAGCTCGCATGCTGCAAGACAGGCAAGCAGCGGGAGGGAAAGCAATAGTTGTCTGATATTCATACTTAGAGCTTGGTAATCAGACGGAATTCGCCAGGCTTGAGATTAAACGTGACTTTACCGTCAGTAACATTGTAGGTATTGCTTCCAAAGGCTTCGTAATCCTTCCATTCGCCGTTCTCAGGAAGGAGAATGGTCATATCCTTTCTCGTTGAAGAGAAGTTTCCGACAACGGCGAAATTCTTTCCATCCACGGAAGAGAAGAGGAAGCGGCCATAATCCCAGTCATTTGATGAAACGTACCAGCGGAAAGATGCGTCAGCATCAAAGAAACGAGGATTCTCCTTGCGGAACTTCAAAAGTCCGCAGTAAGTGTCATACAAATCCTTCCTGGACTTGTTGGAAAGATACTCCTCTGTCATAACCGGTTTCTCCGAGGTGTCTCCGTTTCCTCCGGAGATGTCGTAACCGAGTTCTCCGAACTGCCAGATCATCTTAGGTCCCGGAACCAGAAGGAAGAACGCTGCGCAGCAGCCAGCTCTACGCATAGCAGTCGCAAGCACATCGTCAGTCTCCGGCTCATCAGGACGCTTTCCTTCTGACATAAGCCAAACCTTTCCGGCCTCAGGGCTGAAATAGATGTCGTAAGAGCCGGCGGCAGGAACGGCCATATCCTGGGAGGACGAACCGAGCGTAAGAGAGTATTCAGTATTGAGAGGCAGTACATATCCCTTTGTGGATGCGCCGTAGTTGTAAGCGTCGTCCCAAGTGGAATTGCCCCTGATTTTGAACATGTCATCAGCACCGAACTCCACGCTCTTCGATGAATAGAAGCCTCCGTCCTTTTCAAGGGCGATGTCCGGGCTCTTTCCCCAACCGGTTATCGTGCCGCAGATTCCCCACGAAGCGGACTCTACGGAAACAGCCTTGCCGTAGCAGATACGCTGCTCGTCGTGGCTTTCCATATAGGAAACGAAACCTCCGAAAGGCTGGTTGGAGTAAGCGGCAGAGAGGTCTTCCTTGTTGCCGCTCATTACAGAACTGTAGGCGTGGTTGCAATTTCTCCAGAGCTGCATACCTGCCTGAGCCAGTTCCTTCTCTTCGCTGCCGTCCGCGAAATGCTCAAGAATCATCACGGCATTAGGGTTTGTGCTGTGCACAGTGTTGTAGTAGTCCTTGAGTATGGCGATACGGGATGCGTCGTAGGAACTCCATTTGCCCACATTGTCTCCGGAATTGGTCTGGGTCAGACCCTTTGAAAGATCGAAACGGAATCCGTCCACATCATACTCGGTCAAAAGATACTCGAGACTCTGCTTTATGTGATTTCTGATGAAAGGATTCTCGTGGTTCAGGTCACTGAACACGCTGAAAGGATGTGTGGCTGTCTCGTTGTACAATGTAGTGTCGCCGAGTTTTACCAGCGTGCTTATTCCTGTCAGGTGGTTGAACACCACGTCAACCAGAACGGCTATTCCCCTTGAGTGGCATTCGTCTATGAATTCCTTGTACTCTTCGCGTGTGCCGTAGGCTTTGTCCAGTGCGAAGTAATGGTTAGGGTTGTAGCCCCAGCTGAGGTTTCCGTCGAATTCCTGGATAGGCATCAGCTCAATTGCGTTGACACCAAGAGTCTGCAGATAATCCAGCTGAGCCTTGGCGCCCGCCAGATTCTTGGTCTTTGAGAAGTCGCGAAGAAGAAGTTCGTAAATCACAAGGTCGTTCTTGTCTTCAATCTTGAAGTCCTTGTGTTTCCAATTGTATTCAGGTCTGTTAATCTGGAATGCGGATACAAGAGCCTTGGCTCCTGCAGGGAACGGATCGCATCCCGGAATGTACTGGTCATTCCACTGGTCATAAACAATTTCAGTATATGGGTCGCTCAGACGCAAATCGCTGTCTGTATCAGTGCCGACACGATACTGGAACTTGTATTCTTTATCTGGATCGAAACCGCTGAGGGTAATCCACCAGCAGTCATCGTCTTTGTCTCTCTTCATAGCCCCTTCCGGCACGCGCTCCCAGTTGTTCCAGTCACCGACAATGTAGCAATAACTGGTGTGAGTTCTGTCGTAAAGGGCGAAAGTAACGCTGTTGTCAGCGTTGTAGGTGATTCCGTAGCTTGTGCCCTGAGGCATATCTTCGAAAACCACAGGCTCCGGAACAAACGGAGCATACTGGTACTTGTCATCGACAACACTGTTGAACTGGTCTTGCGGATGACTCTTGATTGATCCGTCGGCTGAGCGCACGATGATAGCAATCATATTGACTGGAGTTTCTCCTGAACCGAAATACTCTCTGATTGAAGGCTCAAGCTTCAATTCCCAGGAGTTGTCTCCAACAAGTGTGAAATGTACTTTTTCATCGGTGGTTCCCCAATCGGAAGGGACAAAGGACCATTCCCCGTCATAGACTATGCCGAGGTGTCCGTACAATTCTCCCTTGTGTCCGTAGAGAGGGTTGCTTTTGTCCGGATTGAACCGTATGGTGCATGCCTCATCGGCATTAGGCAGGGCCGGTTCTACGCTAATTCCGGACGCAGGGTCTGGAGACACAACATCTGAATCCGGCTTGCCGGATCCAACCCCCGCCTGAACAATATTGACCTTAACATCCTCAACCCCTGCTGCACTGATGGTCATAGTGGTCTCCCTTTTCTGACCGCCTGCATTGGAAGCGGCAATGACTGAAATCCGGGTTTCGCCGTTGCCGTGCATTTCGGACGCCGTGCACCAATATACATCTTTAGGTACATTGATTACCCAATCGCCGTCACATTTGACTACAAGAGTCCTACTTCCGCCTTCTACCGGGAAGCTCAGCTGCTGAATGTCAGTATTCAGAAAGCCTACTTCCTTGGTGCAGGACAGGAACAGCATAACTATGCTGAGAATACTAAATAAGCGTTTCAAGTTGTGTCTATTTTAGTTTATTACAATAATTTATTGAAAGACGCGCCGGCGCCAATGCGGCCGGCGCGTCTGATAGTAGACTCGTCAGAGTAAATTACTTGATAGAACCGGTGCCGGCGTTGAAGTCGAGCTCAACGGTCTGGCCTGCGCTTGCAGTAACTGCTGCCTGATCGCCACCTGTTGCGCGGTAAACGATAGCACCGTCATAGATATTGAACTCAGACTGCCACCAGTTGCCCTCGTTTCCAGGGATCTTTGCATACATACGGAGGTTTCCGGAAGTTTCGAGAGTAGCGGTAGCGGTTGTTCCGTTGGTGAATGGGTGCGTACCCACATCCCAAGAACCACCGAAGCAGTCACCCATACCGTAGATCTCAGCAGGCATTACGGTAACCTTGTCACCAAGGAGGTCAACTATGATGGTGTAGAGACCGTCAGCCTCAACCTTGTTGTTGCCAGGAGTTACGAAGCCCTCGTTTGTTCCAAGACCTGTAAAGTCTCCGTTCCATTCTCTAATTGCGCAGAACTTGAACTCGGTGTTGGTGGTCATGTAGCGGACAGCCCAGAACATTCCCTCGTGGCTGTGTACTGGAACCATCTCTACAACTGAGGCTGCAGTCCAATCCCAGTTACCGAAATCGTTACCGATGATGTACATTGTCTCAGGGGTTGTTGAAACCTGGGTGCACTCAGCGGTGTATGTGAATGGGTCACCGATTGCACCTGCTGCAGGAGTGTAGTTGAGGACAATCTTGTAAAGACCACCGTCAGTAACCTTGATGTTACCGAACTCTGAGCCTACACCAAGCTTGTTGTTGGCATTTGCGCCGAGAGAAACCTCAGCCTTAACGATACCGTCAGCGTCGAGGTTAATCTTCCAACCGTGGCAGGAAGCGAACTTGAACTCTCCGTTCTTTGCGAGTTTCTGGTCTTCCCAAACCCAGGTAATGGAGCCGTCAGCGTTTACTGTAGCCTCACCTTCTGTGAATCCCCAGCCGTTCATACCTCCGCGAACGCCGAAATCAGCCTTGTGAACGATGATCTGAGCTCCATCAGCAAGATCGCTAAGGGAGTTGTTGTCAAGAACGATGTGATAAAGACCGCTCTCCTTAACCTTCATCTTAGGAGCGTCCTCACCGATAATGAGCTTTCCCTGGAGGATAGGCATGTTAGGATTGTCAGCGTAGTTCTTGCAGTTAGGGTCGTTCTCGTCGTAACCGTAGTTAACTTCCTGGAGATTTGCTCCGTAGAACTTCTTGTTGCCTGCTGAGTTCTCGATAAGAGCGAACTCCTTGTCAGCCTCAAGGTAAACGTACTTCTCGAACATACCCTGGCGAACAGCCTTCTCTACCTCATTGATTCCGGCAGACATTGAGTTCTTGGAGTCAATCTTTGAAGAACCTGTGGCATCTCCGTAAACGTAGAAGCCGTCAAGGACGATATCATCAAGATTGATGTCGTTCTTCTCCTTCTTGCAGGAGGTGAATCCTGCCAAAATAGCCAGCGCGCTGGCAAAGATTAATGCTTTTTTCATAATAATATTATTAAAAAATGAATTATAAGTTTTCGTATCCTGGTGTCTGAGTCCAAATCTTGTTGCCGTTTTCGTCAAGCAGGGACTTTTCGAGCACTGAGAATGGGATAGGGAACCATTTGCGTACAGGTTCCTTTGCTGTAACGTACTGGATGCTGCTGAACTTGTCGTAGCGGATGAGGTCGCGACGGCGGATCATCTCCCAGGAGAACTCGCGTCCCCTCTCGTCGAGAATCTGGTCAAGTGACCAGCCTGCAGGATCTCCGTAAGCATCTTTGAAGGCCTGCTCCGGATTGGTTGAGTAAGCAAAGCTTCTCTTCATGAGAGTCTTGAATGCAGGGAGGGTTGTTACTTCGTCAACTGAGCCTGCGCCACCGCGCTTGATAGCTTCAATCTTGTTCCAGAGAATCTCAGGATAGCGGATGATAGGCATATCGTTCTCACTGTACTTGTAGGTTCCGGTCTCGTCCATCTCCCACTTGTTGAGGCGGGCTCCGTCGAAGTTGTGTGCGTTGGAAAGGCTTGATACGCCGACGTGAAGAACGGTAGGGGTTCCGTTAGGGTTCTCGTCATCCACAACATCCTCGTCAAGGTACAGGTCTTTTGAGTCCTTTCCTTTCTGAACTTCTCCTACGAACCATCCCCAAGTCTTGGTGTTGGCAGTGCCGTGGAGTTCGTATCCTGGACCGCGGACATCAGCATTGTAGTGTTCGCGCATCTTGTCGTTGTCGAAATAGTCCGCATCGCTGATTGCAGGTGCGTCCTTTGCCTTGAAGATTTCGAGGAACTGAGGCCTTGCGCAGAATCCGTTCCAGGTGTCAAGCAGAAGGTCCGGCTCGTAGTAGTACTGCATTCCGTAGTGATGTGTATTGTAAGGGATACGCATCTTGTTCTTTACCTTGCCGAAATCGTGCTCGTCGTCTGTAAGACCGTTTTCTACAATGCAGAAGATATTCTCCCTGCTGTCATCGTTCTTGAGTGCGAAGTTGGCGAAATAGTCCTTCTCCACATCGTAGGAGTTAGCATTGATGACCATGTCGCAGCAGCGGACACAGTTGTCGTAGAAGCTGCCCTGATACTGCTCAGGTTTATCAATCAGCTTGAATACGTTGTCAGGAGTGCAACCGTAGCTCTCGGCATTGAGGTACAGCCTTGAAAGGAGAGCGTAGGCAAAGCCCTGGGTTGTCCTTCCGTAGTTGCTTGCACGGTTGGCATCATTGACAACAGCCATATTTGGAGCATTCCTCTCGAGGGTAGCTACCAGGTATGACCAAACCTCATAAGGCTCAAGAAGCGGACCCGTAACCTCTTCGAACTTCTCCGTGTAAGGGATGCGGCCGAAGCATTCGAAGAGCTGGTAGAAGTAGTAGGTACGCATTACCTCAACTTCTCCGAGGTACTGCTTGTACACATCCTCAGCCATATTCTCCTTGTAGGTGTTCAGAGTCTCGATAATCTGGTTGCAGAGCACCGCACCGGACACAGTGACGTTCCACACTTCCTTGATGGCTTCACCTCTGTGGTCCCAGGTGTGAGTGTTCTGCCTGAGCCAGTATCCACCGTCGTTCCAGTCGTTGCCTCCGTTGCGCGGAACGCAAAGTCCCTCGTCAGCGGTGATGGTCATAAGTCCCCAATATCCCCAGTGGTCGTGGGTATATTTCACATTGGCATAAATCTGACCGACCTGCATAACCACATTTGCTTCGTTGGAAACCATATCCTCGATGGTAGGGTTTCCGTAGTTCACCTCTTCGAGCAACGAATCGAGAGCGTTGCAGGCAGACAGTGAGCACATAAGTGCAGCGGCGGTCAAAGAATACAATATCTTTTTCATCGTCTTGTCTATTTAAAAGAAATGTTAACTCCAAAAAGCACAGTTGCAACTGTAGGGTAGAAGTCGCAATAGTCGATACCTGCGCTCCATACGCTGGTGGTGTTCACCTCAGGGTCCTGTCCGCTGTAAGCAGTGAGGGTTGCGAGGTTCTGACCGGTGACATAGACGCGGAGATGGTCAAT